>JALXCH010000234.1 GCA_026991005.1 Calditrichia bacterium
CGCGGTGGAGGTCTCCGGTTCGTATTGGAGAGCGGCGTCGTTCAGCGCCAGCTTGGCCAGTGCCTGCCGCAAATTCTCAAATTCCTGATTGACGATGGGATAAATTCCGCTGAACACCATGGGTTTTACCGCCCGGTAACCGGGTAGAGGCTCCGGTGCGGGACGTCGGGCGTGGGTCACCGTATCGCCCACCCGAATATCTCGCACATCTTTCGCACCGCAAATTAAATATCCCACCTCGCCGGTGGTTAGTTTACCGGTGCGCACGCGCTTCAACCGCAAGAATCCCAGCTCCTCCACCTCAAATTCCTGCCCGGTGGCAAAGAATTTGATTTTGTCTCCTTCTTTAATCTCCCCGTTAAATACCCGAATTAGCGCCACCACACCCCGGTAATTATCGAAACTGGAATCGAAAATGAGTGCCTGAAGCGGAGCCCGGGGATCTCCCTCCGGCGGAGGAATTCGTTCGATGATGGCATCCACCACCTCTTCCACCCCCACACCGGTTTTGGCGCTGGTGAGCAAAATCTCCGATTCATCGCAGCCGATTAGTTCCATAATCTGGTGCTTCACCACATCCACCTGGGCGCTGGGTAAATCAATTTTGTTGATGACAGGTACAATGGTCAGGTCATTTTCCAGGGCATGGTACAGGTTGCTGATGGTTTGTGCTTCCACTCCCTGGGCGGCATCCACCAGCAGTAAAGCGCCCTCGGCAGCCGCCAGACTGCGGGAGACTTCATAGGAAAAATCCACGTGTCCCGGGGTATCGATGAGGTTGAATTCGTACCGATTTCCGTCCCGGTGCTGGTAATCCATGCGCACAAAATGCGCTTTGATGGTGATGCCCCGCTCGCGCTCCAGATCCATGTTGTCCAGCACCTGCTCCTTCAACTGGCGTCGATCCAGAGTGTGGGTGTATTCCAGAAGCCGGTCGGCCAGGGTGGATTTACCATGATCTATATGGGCAATAATGCAAAAGTTTCGAATATGGTCCATTTTCATGAAATCGCTTCCGACGTCCTTTCATAAATCATAAAGTTTACTAATTTACGCTATTTCCCAAGGAATGTCAAACAGGGGTTAAAGATGGGTTAAATAATGCTTAAAATTAATGAAAATAAAATTTAACAGAATAAAGAATGGGTAAATAAGAAAAACTGATTTCACAGATTCTAAGTGGTACATCAGATGCCAATATAAATTTTCGAGAAGGAAATAAAGCAAAACCTTATCATGTTAAACAGGTAAGAAATATAGTTATCAAATATAAATTTGGAGGGAAATAATGTATAAATACAAAATCATCATCTACTGGAGTAGAGAAGACGATGCCTTTGTCGCTGAAGTGCCTGAACTTCCCGGATGTAAGGCACATGGGAAAACGTACGAAGAAGCGATTAAAAATATTCAGGAAGCAATTCATCTCTGGATTGAAACCGAAAAAGAGTTTGGAGATCCCATCCCCAAGCCAAAGGGAGAAAGATTAACATTTGCTTAATTATCTAACAAACTCCGTTGTACAAATAACTCTTGTGCTGCATTGAAATTGGCTCAAAAAATACTTAATTTTGTAGAGAAGCTTAAATTATAAAAGAACTCTCTCCGGATCAGCTTCGTAATTTGGGCCATCAACGATGGTACATTGAGAATGATGGGTTTAAGTTGTTGAATTCTCAGGTGAATACTAAAAATATCATTTAGACAATGAAGTAGTGTATCGAAACAAGTTATTAATTCAGATCTTAGCTGTGGGTTTGCTAATGCTGTTTCGTCGAGAGAATGGTTATCGGCTCTCTCGGTTATACGGCTCTGTAAAGTTGACTCTACGGTGTGTGGGGGAGGTTTTGTTTGAGGGCAAATTCTATATGGGAGCCCATTAGTCTGATACAGATCCGTATTGGATTAGAAAGCTAATAAACCCGAATCCGGATATCAAATGACCCCCTAACCAAAGAGTATCACTCTTCGGATGGGGGATTTTTCCCCCTTTTGGCTTTGAAGTAAATAAGTTGTCTGAAACATAGAAATTCTCTTATTATGATAGAGAATTAAGCATAGCATCGGGAATTTCTGTTTTCAGCAAACCTCAAGTGTTAGTTCTAAACAATGTTACCAAAATGACCGTTTTTTAAGATGTTCTTACCCCGGCCAAAAAACTGCACATGCGCGTTATTGCAAATGATTCAGAAATTAGTAACTCCATAGAAATTGCCAGAATGAAGGAAAAAGGATTTTAACCAGTATTGTAAAAACCCCGGGGATTAATACCCATTCTTATCTTCCATGTGAGATTACTTTGTTTCATTCTGTTCAGTTCGCAAAGTTAGACGTACCGTATTCCTAATGGTATGCCAAGAAGAATAAAACTTGTTAAAAGTGCATACATAAATTAATTTATGTATGCACTTTTAACGTGAGTAAAAATATGACTATCGAGGATGTTACAAATCTTTTTAAACAACATAATTATTATTTGACATCAAGCCAACTTACAAAGCTCAAGATTCACACCTCCCTTATTCGCAGGATGTTAAATCAAGGTTTGTTGGAACGGGTAAAACGCGGCTTGTATCGGCTACCGGTAGAAATGCTTCCAGAACACGAAATTTTCACCTTTGATTATTTTGATGCCGCCGTTGCGGTTCCGGAAGGAATTTTTTGCCTGACGACGGCTTTGTACTATCATAGCTTAACCACTCAGAGACCAAGCATATTTGATATGGCCATTCCACGCACGCATCGGACACCCAAATTGTTTACTGTTTCCATCCGGTTTTACCGTTTTCAGGAGCCTTATTTTTCATATGGGGTAGAAGAAATACAAACCCCAATCTCTACTATAAAAATCTATAATAAAGAGAAGACCATTTGTGATGCTTTTCGCCAGAGGCGTATCATTGGCGAAGACATCGCTTTGGAAAGTATTAATACTTATTTAAAACAACGCAAAAAGGACATTCAAAAGCTGTTAAAAACAGCCCGTTTCTGTAAGGTTAATCACATCATTGAGCCAATCGTAAAAGCGATGGTAGGATTTTAGAATGGTAACAAGAAAGGTAAAAAATATTGATGCATCGATTCGAGCCAGACTGCTGAATCTCTCAAAAAAGACCGGAGAAAACTATAATGCTGTTTTGCTACGGTTTTTTCAGGAACGCTTTTTAGCGCGTCTGGGGATCTCGCCTTATTGCGAGCACTTCGTATTAAAAGGCGGTTTACTACTTTTAACCCGACATATTGCCACATTCCGCCCAACGGTAGATATTGACATGCTCGGTTTAGAGATTTCTAATGATCCACAACACCTGATAAGAGTCATTAAAGAAATTGCCAGCATCGAATTGGATGACGGTGTTCTCTTTGATACAGATACAATTAAATGGAATGTAATTAAAGAAAATGTGGAATATGAAGGAGTTCGTTTTACCTTTGGCGTCCGCCTGGAGAAGATAAAATCAAGGATACAGCTTGATATTGGTTTTGGCGATGCGGTTCCACTGGGATATTCGAAGAATGTATTGCCCCCCATGCTTCCCGATCTTTTTGTACCTGAAATATTAATTTATCCACTAGAATCAGTGATTGCCGAAAAGTATCAGACGATTGTTTATCTCGGTTTTGCCACCAGCCGCTTAAAAGATTTTTACGACATTCTATTTTTAGCACAACACAACATATTCACATTAAAGAGACTTAAAATAGCTATTGAGGCTACGTTTTCCCGAAGAGAAACGGATATAGAGAACCGCTTTTTTATTTATGAGCCGGACTATATTTCGGAAAAAGAAAAACAGTGGAAACTATTCTTGAGAAAAATTGGGAGCAATGAAGACATTGATTTTTCAAGGGTTGTCACACTAATTAAAAAATTTTTAGAACCGGTAATAATTTCCAGAAATATTGATGAGGATTTAATCTGGGATTCAACGAACTGGGTCTGGAGAAATGTTTCTGCTTTGGAATGAGATGGGATTATGGAAATAGAAGTGTATCAAATTTTATTTGAATAGCAGGAAATATACCGTAAACACAATTTTATGGGAGGTTCCTTATCTTTCACATTATTAATCCCAAATATTTTACAGAACTTTCATTTTGCCTCCTTCATTAATAATTAGGTGGGAAATTTTTAAATGAAAACCACCTTTTTCTAATTTCTTTTTTCAAACATCCTGCAGAATTTTCTACAGATATTGCAAAATCTGCACCTCCGGGTACTCTCCGGGAATTTTGCGCAGAAGATATTTTCTCTACCCGGAAATAATCCAGACGAATCAAGAAAAGGTACCTCCCGGTTTTTCAGATGCCCTAACCACGGTAAAAACAAAAAATTATCCATTCCGGGAGGTTAAAGCACTTTCGCTGTTTCGGCGCAGCATCAAACACAGGCATTCCATTTTTTCTCTCTTGCAGCTGAAATGTTGCCGGGGTTCACAACGTGGCATTAAATTTGTCCTAAAATAAACGACAAAAAATGGAGGAAATTTCTATGTTTCAATGTTTACGATATGCGCGTTACACCTTAATAACCCTGGTAGCCTTAACTTTTCTGGTATATGCCCAGGGTGGATGGGGCCATGGCGGCCACCATGGGTTTGGACATTTTAACCCCGATTCGCTCACCATAGTGACGGTATCCGGCACCGCCCTGGTGGATACCACATTCATGCATGCGATTTATTTCATGGATGAAGATGGAGATGGGCAGGCGGATTACCACCTGAATTTTGGTCCGCCCTGGTACCAGCCGGACAGTGGAAATGCTTCGCGTCCCAACAACGGCGACGCCATCACCATCACCGGCGGGCTGCGGGATTCCACCGCGATGGGCATACCCAGCATCATTGTCACCGAAATTAACGGGGAATACTGGCGCGATTTGAATCAACCGTTCTGGCACCATCCCTGGGGAGGCGGTGGCCATCACGGCTGGGGACACATGCACCATGCGTTTGGCTGGCTGTTCGATTCCCTGCAAACGGTAAATCTGAACGGTGTAGCGCTCGTCGATAGTACCCTGGCTTTCGATATGTACTTCCTGGATACCGATTACGATTCCCTTCCGGATTATTTCCTGAATTTCGGACCGCCCTGGTACGAACCCCCTTCAGGGGCCACTCGTCCTTCCGATGGCGACACCATTTCCATTGTAGGCGGTTTGCTGGAAAATCCGCTGATGGACATGGTGATTGTGTACGAAATCAACGGGCAGGTGTGGCGGGACACCACCCAGTTCGGCCATCACTTTGGCGGGCAATGGATTCACTTTTTCATGAATCAGACCCAGCGCATTCAGGCGCCGTTCGACCCGGAAGACTGGATGGAAATCCATCCCGGATGGTACAGTCCTCACCACGGCGGTATGATGCAGTTTACCATGTACATGCAGATGCTGCAAATCTTCCCCCAGAATGCACCCAATACCGAGAACACCCACGCTTTTGCAGCTTACGAAATTGGTGCATTTACTCCCCTGGGAACCAATCTTTTCAACACGCAGGGATACCTGACATTCAACAACAACGTAAATTTCCAGCTCCATTACAACGACATTCAATTGCTGGGCTACAACATTGATGAAAGCACCATTCAGGTGAAATACTGGGACGATCAGTCCAATAGCTGGGTAGAAGTTCCCGATGCGCAGGTAAATACGGAAACCAACACGGTAACTTTCGCTACCAACGAAGTAAGCAACTACCTGATTTTGACAGGTGATCAGGCTACCGGAATTCATCCTCCTGAAGCAGAGCTGAAAGCCAATGGTTTTTATCTGGAACAAAACTATCCCAATCCGTTTAACCCCACAACTACCATTCGTTTCACATTAAGCCATAATGCTCCTGTGGTGCTGACCGTTTACAATGTACTGGGTCAGAAAGTGGTTACTCTGTTGCACCAGACCATGAACGCCGGTATGCATCGGGTCCAGTTCGATGGTCGGGATTTGCCTTCGGGAACGTATTTCTACGAACTGAACGTAGATGGCAAGTCCCGGGTACGCATGATGAATTTGATGAAATAGGGCAGGATCGCATCAATCCTCCTCCCCGTCCCCGGGTTTTGATTCCGGAAAAACCCGGGGACATTTTTTAAATCACAAAATGTAAATTACCCGAATGGAGCGATCCTCTTCCTGGTTTTCCCCGGAAAATCGTGGTCACGTGCGAATGTAGAGCCATTTTTTTTGAAAATATTCCTAAAAAATATCATAACGGGTTCCCGAATAAAGAAATCGAACTCGTATTTCTTTTACCCTGAAGTTACTTGCTACAGGGTTTTCCCCGAAGGGGATTTCGAATAAAACTATTTTGTGCATCGGGACGGTAAAACCTTTCTTAATGTTCTATCACATCAGCGATTATTATTTTACTTACCGGGAGTGCTAAAAACTGGTGTTCAGCATACCGGGAAAAATCGATTAAAAGACCAGGTAAGTCGATTTAAGGGATTTCCCGGGGGTGATTAAAGACTTACTAAATGAGATTCCTCGTGCCGATTGCGGAGGACAGATTTCTGCTTGCCCGGGATAAGTTTTTCGCCTTATTTGCACAGGGTGTTGAGATTCTTCGCCTCGTTGAGGTTGGAGATTTTTTACTCCGTTAACGTAGGGGATTCTTCGCTGCGCTAACGCTCCGCTCAGAATGACAGAGGAAGAGGAAGGGCTTTGGCTGTCATTCTGAATCCCTCCAAAAGCGGGATGAATAATCTTCTTTGGTGGATGCAGGTAATAGAGATTCTTCGTCGTCCCGCGTTGCGGGACTCCTCAGAATGACAGTGGGGAAGTGCCGTGTGTCATGCTGAGGATTCCGCCTTTGGCGGGAGCCGAAGCATCTCAAACGCAGTGGAAAGAGATGCTTAGCTCAGTTGATTCAGGGGATTTTTAGCCTTGGAAGGGTAGGGGATTCTTCGCTCCGCTCAGAATGACAGGATGCTGTTATGGGTGCACAAAAATGTCTGGAGATTCCGCCCTGCTCGAGCAGGAGATTCTTCGCTTCGCTCAGAATGACAGGGGGAAGCACTGTGCTGTCATTCTGAGTCCCGCCAGTGGCGGGACGAAGAATCTCTTTTATTGGATGCAGGCTATAGAGATTCTTCGCCCTGCTACCGCAGGGCTCAGAATGACAGTTTAGTGTAATTGGGGCGTAAATAAAAAAATTTAAACATCTTATTAATATTACTGATTACTTTATTAAATCCATCGTTTAACTAAACCAAAAGGAGTAAAGATGAAGCAACCATGGAAACAATTTGCCATCTGGCATATAGTGCTGGTAGGAATTTTTCTCATAAAATGGGTTTATCCGCAAACCCTCACCACCCAGACGTCTACGCTTTTCAGCGGTTCGGGGAACTGTGCGGTGTGCCATGCTCCCGGCTCCCCAAATACCCAGGCACTGCTGGATCCCCAGGGACACGATATTTCTCCGGTAAACTTATGGCGCTCCACCATGATGGCAAACGCCGCCATCGATCCTTTCTGGCAGGCAAAAGTGACGGCCGAAGTAAGTGCCCACCCTCAATTCCAGCAGGTAATTGAGGACAAGTGCACCACCTGCCACATGCCCCAGGGCCGCACCGAGGCAATTTTTCTGGGACAGCAGTACTATTCCCTGCAAACCGGCCAATCCGATCCCCTGGCTATGGAAGGGGTAAGCTGTACCGTGTGCCATCAAATCAAAGATGTCAATCTGGGAACCGGTGCCAGTTTTTCGGGGCACTACACCATCGAGGACGACCACATCATCTACGGGCCCTACCCCAATCCCGTGGCCAATCCCATGATTAACATGTCCGGATACACCCCGATACACAGCACCCATGTGGAATCTTCCGAACTATGCGCTACCTGCCACACCCTTTTCACCCCCACGGTGGATAATAACGGGCAGATTGTGGGCGAGATGCCGGAGCAAACACCGTATCTGGAATGGGAAAACAGCATCTTTCCGGCTCAGGATATTCAGTGCCAGACCTGCCACATGCCCGCCATCGATAATCCCGTAATCATCTCCAATCGTCCCCCATTCCTAAATGGCCGCTCCCCATTTTACAAGCACTACTTTATGGGTGGGAACACCTTTATGTTAAAAATGTTGCGGGATAACAGCGCACAATTAGGCGTGTTTGCCTCCACCCAGCATTTCGACAGTACCCTGGCGCGTACAGAACGGCTCTTACGAAACGAAACTGCAGATTTAAACGTGGCTTATTCCTGGCAGGGGAACGACACGCTGGTGCTGAAAGTAGCGATCCATAACAAGACCGGGCACAAGATCCCCACCGGATATCCCAGCCGACGTTTGTGGCTGTATGTGCAGATTCAGGATGGCAACGGCACACCGCTTTTTACCAGCGGGGAATGGGATTCCCTCACGGGCGAAATCGTTCACCTGGATTCCACCTACGAACCGCATTACCAGGTTATCACCTCCCCCGAGCAGGTGCAAATTTACCAGGCCGTGATGAAAGATGTGGATGGACAGGTAAACTACACCCTGTTACGGGGAGCGGGGTACATCAAGGATAACCGGATTCCTCCGGAAGGGTTTACCACCACCGGTGCCCACTACGACACCACAACCATTATTGGCGCTGCCGCAGCCGATCCCAGTTTCAACCGCTCGGGGAGTACCGAAGGCACTGGCACCGATACGGTGGTGTACAAAATTGGAGGATTGAACAGTGCCGGGAGTTACCATGCCGAGGTTCAGCTTTTGTATCAAACGCTGGAGCCTCGATTTGTGCAGGACCTTTTCCAGTACAACACCCCGGAAGTGCAGGCTTTCCAGAATTACTACCAGAATGCGGACAAATCTCCGTTCCAGATTGCCAGCAAAGAAGTTCAAATTGGCAGTACTTCCATTGCCGCAACTCCAGCGCAAACTCTCGATACCCACTTGCTGGTGAGCGCCTATCCCAATCCGTTTAATCCCCGGGTAACCATTCGCATCGAAACCCGGCAATCCGGGCAGTTAAGTGTGGAAATTTACGATTTGCTGGGTAAACGCATTGCCGTGCTGCACAGGGGATACGTGGCTGCCGGAAATCATCGCTTAGTGTGGGATGCGAATTCTTCCCGGGGAGCGGTAGCTTCAGGTGAATATTTACTCCGGGTGAACCTGCACAATTCCCGGACCGGCACCCGGGAAACCAGAATACGAAAAATCGTGTTCCTGAAATAGTTCAATTTTCGGGTTGATTCGGAAAACCCTTTATCGACCTATTTCCCCCACCGCAACGAGTGAGTCCGGGAACTCTCACCGGAAACCGCTCGTTTCTCAAAAGGCAGGTTGTAGAACCTGCCTTTTTTATGTAATTTAGGGATTCTTAAACAGCCCGGCTCTACCAGGGAGTCAGGGGAAATGTTGCGGGAAACAGGAAGGAAAAACCATGTATCCGTATTTGTTTAAAATTGGGCCCTTTCAGGCAGGAAGTTACGGGTTGATGATGGCCATCGCCTTTCTCACCACCATGTACCTGTTGCGGCGGGAACTGCGCCAGCACGGTTACGATGGAGATTGGGCGTACACAGTGATGTTTGCAGCCGCCATTGGGGGAATAGTGGGCGCTCGCCTTTATTTCATTCTGGAACACATTCCTGAATTTAAAGCCGATCCCCTGGGGATGATTTTTAGTGGCAGCGGATTAACCTGGTACGGTGGATTTATCGGAGGCTTTCTGGCGGTGGTGTACGTCATTCGGCGTTTCCCGGCGGATTCGCTTAAAATTGCCGATTTGATTGCTCCATTACTCCTGCTGGGTTATGGCATCGGGCGAATTGGTTGCTTCCTGGCAGGGGATGGGGATTACGGCCCCCCCACAGATCTGCCCTGGGGCATGGCTTTCCCCAACGGGACGGTGCCCACCGATGTTCCCGTGCATCCCACCCCGCTTTACGAAACACTTTTTTCCTTTATTCTGTTTGCCATCCTCTGGAAACTGCGCAAGCGTCCCCATCCTCCGGGAATGATGGTGGCCGGAATGCTTATTTTTTACGGCATCGAACGTTTCGTTACCGAATTCTGGCGCTTAACCCCCAAAATTCTTTTTGGCTGGATGAGCATGGCGCAAATATTAAGCATTCTGGCGATTCTGGCGGGCCTGGGATGGGCCTGGTACCTGAAACGCAAATTTCCTCCAAAAACCACCTGAATTTTTTTCAGAACTTACAGGAATCCGGGGCGGGATTTCAGGAAACAATTACCGGTTTCCCAGATAATGAATTTTCACCGTGGTAACCTGCTGCCCGTTTTCGGCGCGCAGGAAATACGTGCCATTTGCCAGGCAGGAAGGCATTCCGCTACCGGGATTCAACAGAAACTGATGTATTCCGCCGGATAAGTGCCCCTGAAATAGGGTGGTAATTCGTCTGCCCAACACATCGTACAGGGAGAGGTTTACTGTGCCGGAGGCCGGCTGCTCGACCTGCACCCGGGTAGAGGTGCGAAAAGGATTGGGAAAAGCGGAAAGATGAAGAGTTTGTGCAGGGGTGGGAGAATCGTCGGGATCATCAATACTAACCAGCAGGTTTAATGCTTCCACCGTGTTGTACACCATTCCCTGATAACTCCCCACGCCTCCAATGGCGTACAGGGTGTGGTTCACCACCGCCGCAACCAGATCGCGTCGGGCGGTATTTAACGAAGGGGCTTCCTGCCACTGCAACTCCGTGCCCTGAAGGATGCCCACCAGAACTTTGTTGGTAATTCCCATTTGCCCGAATCCGCCCACAATCCACAAACGATTCCCATCCGTTGCTGCTCCTGCCCCTCCAGAAGGGTAAGGAAGATTGGCAACGCTTACCCAGGAGGCAGTGGTAGCATCGTAACGCTCCACCGAACTCATGGGGCCGTAGTAAATCCCTCCTGCCACCACCACCTGTCCGGATGGGGTTCCGGCCATGGCAGAACTTCGGGGGAAATTTAACGAGGCGGGCAGCGTGCTCCAGCTATTATCCTGCGGATTAAACACCACAATCTGATTGCT
Source organism: Calditrichia bacterium (assembly GCA_026991005.1). The sequence goes on from JALXCH010000234.1 coordinate 10,993, forward strand.
GCTGGCATTTCCCATGCTGCTCCCCCCAATCAGCCAGATGAGGGAGTCCTTCACCACACTGGTCATTCCAAAACGGGGAACGGGCATTTGGGCCACTGTTTGCCAGTGCCCATCGACAGGGTCGTACATCTCCACCGCAGAAATTAGCGTGGATTGTTTCTTTCCTCCAAAAAGGTAAATTTTTCCATTCCACACCTGGGCGGTGGCATATTCCCGTTCGTAATGAATATGGTCGTACTGGGTACTCCAGCTATCCAGCGCTGGGTCGTACACTTCCACTTCATCACAGAAGTGGTGTCCCATTTTTCGCCCGCCAATCACCCAGATTTTGCCATCCAGCACCGCTACGGCCATTCCTTTGCGGGCCGTGGGCATGGAAGCGCGATACTCCCACTGTTGAGCCCACCCGGCAGTGAGAAAACATGCAGCAAATACCCAGAAAATCACCCACTTACGCAAAATTTGCATTCTCTTCCCGTCTATCTTCATACGCTTAGCATGCTTCAATTTTTGTGCCATCACATGTGCGGTTTTTTAAGAACTTCCCGCACAACCACGGTATCGTTCGAGGAAATAGTCACCATACGCCGCACCGTTTCGTAGTACGGATTCTTCAATTCCACCAGATGTTGCCCCGGCGATAAGGCAATAGGAAACTGCAATGGGGTGGTGTCCAGGTGCTGCCCATCCACAAACACATTGGCCCAGGGACGCACCTCCACCTGCAGGTAGCCAGCCTGTTGTAAAAAGGAATAGCGGATTTCCTTCCGCTCCCCGGCCTGTACCGTTACCGTAAATACTCTGGGAGAAAATTGAGTATGGGTTAAGACCAGCCGATGGGTTCCGGGCGTCACGGCAAAGGTTTTGCGCTGCACCAGCGAATCCACCACTTCTCCATCCAGCTGGACGGAGGCCCAGGGAGAAATTTCCAGTTGCAAATACGCTTTTTGCGGCAGGGAAGTACCGGGAGAAGCTGCCGGAGTCACGGATGTGCCGGTTGCTTTTTCCGGAGAAGAAACCGGGGCAGCAGGCGAAGGAATCTCCCGTTCCCCACCGGCAACAGGCTTCTGTACCGGTGTATTCTGAAGCGAAGGAACAGGCTGTGCCAGTGTATCCAACGTGGAATCCTGAACAGCCGCTGGGGGCGCAGCCACAGTGGTGGAATCCACTGCCGTGGTGGTGGAAAACGGTTTCATCCGGCGCCCCAGATACCCCAACACCAGAAGCAGGAAAAATATTGCCAGCAGCAGTGCAGACACCGGTACCATGCGGCGTTTAAACCGGGAGAGGGAAGTATCCGGAGGCGCTTCTTCCGGGAGAGGAGAAGCGGCTTCTTCCCTCTTCGGAGGTGGTGATCCCGAATAATACTTCCGAACCAGTACACCGGGATCGGACGCCTCTGCCCCCGCCGTGTTTTCTTCTATTTGTTTGATGAATTCCAGCACTTCGCCCGCTTCCCCGAAACGCTCCTCCGGATAGCGAGCAATGAGGTGCAGCACCAGTTCATCGATACGGGAGGGTAAACGGTTGTTGTAGTGAGACGGTGGGGGCGGAGTTTCGTTCAGGATCTTCTGAATGCAGGCGGAATAATTTTCCCCGGCAAACGGCTTCACCCCGGTTAACATCTCGTACAGGGTGGCGCCCAGGGAAAATAAATCCGAAGCGGGGGTAAGCGGCTCCCCGGTAATCTGCTCGGGACTCATGTAAGCCGGTGTTCCCAGAATGCTTCCTTCCTGGGTCAGGGAAGCATCTTCTCCCAGATATGCCAGTCCAAAATCGGTGATTTTCACCGCACCGGAGGTATCCAGCAAAATGTTTCCCGGTTTAATATCCCGGTGGATGATTCCCTGCCGGTGCGCCACCTCCAGCCCGGAGAGCACCTGACGTAAAATCTCCAGCGCCACTTCCGGTGCAAGGGGAGCGGATTTTTCCAGCAACTGCCGTAAACTCATCCCCTCCACAAATTCCAGCGCCATGTAAATGTACCCCTCCCGCTCGCCGATGGTGTACACATCCACAATGTTAGGATGCTTCAGCCGGGCACAAATGCGCGCCTCGCGCCGGAAACGCTCCACCCAGCGGCTGTGATCCCGAATGTGCGGTTTGAGCAGTTTAATAAACACCGGTCGATTCAGCGATGGCTGAAATCCCCGCACCGCAATGGTGTGAGGCGTTTCCTGAATCACCACCTCCAGAAGGAACTCATCCAGTTGTCGAAAAGGTAACGATTGCATCTGTTACACCAATCCCCACTCTTTGCTTTTGTAATGCACCCAGCGCAGGGAGACGCCCATTAACTCCGCCGTGCGTGTTTTATTGTAATCGGTGGCTTTCAGTGTTTTTTCCAGCAGGATGCGGCTGAGCTCCTCCAGCGTCATCCCGGCCTCGATGTCCGTTCCACCGCTATCCTCTTCCAGTAAAATGAGGTCATCCACATCAATTTTTCCATCGGAATCCACCACCAGTGCCCGTTCGATGGTGTTTTCCAGCTCCCGCACGTTGCCCGGCCAGGGGTACTGTTCCAGCTGCTTCATCGCCGCCGGGGTCACGGAGGTTATCTGTTTCTGCAATTTTTTCTGATACACATCCACAAAATGCTTTACCAGCAGGGGAATGTCTTTTTTCCGTTCTCGCAGGGGTGGAATGTGAATGTTAATGACATTCAGGCGGTAAAACAGGTCCTGGCGGAAGCGCCCCTCGCGGATGTCCTCGCGCAGGTCGCGGTTGGTGGCAGCAATGATGCGCACATCCGCTTTGCGGGGACGCACCTCCCCCACCGGTGTGAATTGCCGATCCTGAAGGAAGCGCAGCAGCTTCACCTGCATGGCCGGGGGCAACTCGCCCACCTCATCCAGAAACAGCGTACCGCCATCGGCCATCTCCACCAGCCCCTTCTTATCGGCAATCGCCCCGGTAAAAGCCCCCTTTTTGTGCCCGAACAATTCGCTCTCAATCAGGTTTTCCGGGATGGCACCACAGTTTACCGGGACAAACGGTTTTTTACTTCGCCAGCCGTTGTAATGAATCGCCCGAGCCACCAGTTCCTTTCCGGTGCCCGTTTCGCCCGTAATGAGTACGGTGGCATCATTGTTCAACACCTTTCCAATCAGTTGAAAAACCTGCTCCATGGCTTTGCTCTTGCCAATGATTTCGCGGAAGGCAAAAATGCGGTGGAATTCCTCCTTCAAGAGGGCATTCTCTTCCCGGAAGCGGGAGAGCAGGCGGGCATTTTCCAGAGCGATGGCCGCCTGGTTGGCAAAGGCTTCCAGGAAGTGCAGACTCTGGCGGGAAAATCGGGCCTTCTGCCCCTGGCTGTCGATGTAAATTAATCCCTGCAGTTCTCCCTTAAGTACCAGCGGAACGCAGGCAATGGAACGGATTTCGTGCAGCACCACACTACGCGCTTCGTCAAAACGCTCGTCAGAGAGAGCATCGAAAGTGAGCAGGGGTTTGCCGGTGTGCAGCACTTTTTCCACTGTTGAATGGGAGATGTCTTCCACCTCCTCGGGACGCGCTTTTTCGATGTTTCGCACCGCCGCGGGGACAAACTCGCCGGTTTCGTCCTTCATTAAAATAAATCCCCGATCGGCCGCAAGCTGCCGCACGGCAATATCCAGCGCATTCTCCAGCACTTCTTCCGGTTCCCGCAGGGAATTGAGCTGCTGGCTAATCTCCAGCAGCGCCTTCAAATACTTCTCGGGAATATTGTCAATGGTTTCGTTCATTCCCTCATCCTGTTGTTAAGGTACCACAAAAGATGCCTCTTTGGAACGGCTTAAATTATTAAACTCATCCCGTACCCCAATAGTCCAGAAATAGGTACCGCTGGACAGGGAATCCGGGTACTGATACTGAAACTGCGTTGCCGGAATACGAAGCGCCTGGTGAATTAAAATGGGTATTCCGGCCTGGATTCGGAAAACAGATACTTCGTATTGAAACGCAAACGAAGCCGGGTACGGTTCCCAGCGGAAAAGGGGACGGGCGGAGACTTCCTGCAGAGCTGTGGGTTCAATGGCAACGGGCGATTGTTCCATAATGCGAATGAGATGATAGGGCCCGGAAGTAACCTGCGCCCGGGAGCGATCTTCCAGCAAAATAAAAATATCTTTTCCCACAAGCGGGAAGGGATTCCCTTCCGGAAAATCCTCCTGGGTAAGCATGAGACGAAAGCTATCCGGTCGTACCGTTTCCTGAAATTCCCGGACGATCCCCAGATCGGGGATGAGCACCCGTAAGGTGTCAATATCGCTTAACCCATCCGGATCATCTGCAATCAACCAGAAATTGATGGTGGTAAACGGTTCCGGCCACCATTGATCGATATATTCGCTAAAAATGGTAATCTGCCTGACGTAGGGCTCGGCGTTTAAATAAAAATGCTGAAGTGCAGTATCCAGAGTATCCATATCCAATTCCACCGTATCCGGGGTAAAACCCGTTTTCCGAAAGATGAGTTGATGAACGCCCTTTTCTGCCAGACGAAAGGTAAAAATGCCTGTGGAATCGGTGTAGCGCACCATTTCTTCCGGGAAGAGCAGCACCTGGCAATTGGAAATGGGAAGGTGCGGCTCGTATTTTCGGAGAACATGGCCCTGAAGGGTAATGGATGGTATCGGATTTTGATTGTAGGGGTCAATGGGATTGGAATGGGGAGCATCTGGAACGCAAGAGAGCACCAATCCCAGGAAGATGAGCAACCCCACCACCCACCATTTTATGCCACTCTGTTTCATAATCCGTTTCAATAACTGCCCTTTATTCGCTACCTCCATGTACTTATTATAACCATGTTTTTTCGGGTTTTCAAACTGTTGCTGGGATTTTACGGAAAAAACTTTTTTCCCGCTTGATGAAGCGCACGGATGTAATGTTTGAAAATCCCGTTGTCCGGATGTTCAGCAACAAGTTGTTCTGAGGTACTCTGTCATTCTGAGGAGCCCTGCAGCGCGGGGCGACGAAGAATCTCTATTACCTGCATCCACTGAAGGAGATTCTTCACCCTCGCCTGCGGCGAGGGTTCAGAATGACAGCAAAACCCTTCTTTCTTCCCTGTCCTTCTGAGTTAAGCGCCAGCGGAGCGAAGAATCCCCTACACCAGCATAATAAATAATATCCAAACATTTTTATGTCCAATTGCAATAATCTGTCATTTCTGAGCGAAGCGAAGAATCTCTTACCTCAGCGGAGTGAAGTATCTCCAAAGCCAGCGAAACGAAGAATTCCCTGCACCAACGGAGCTAAGCATCTCTTTCCGCTGCGTTTGAGATTCTTCGGTTCCTGCCAAGGCAGAACCCTCAGCATGACACACGGCAACCCTCTGTCATTCTGAGGAGCCCTGCAACGCGGGGCGACGAAGAATCTCTAACTTTGCGCATGAAAAGGAACAGAAAGTGTGAAGAAAATTCAAATTCCAAAAAAACAAATTCCAAATTACAAATGATTTGGCAGGTTCTTTCCCAACCTAATTATTTCGCTATTTTTCATTCGTGCTTATTCGTGTTATTCGTGGTTAAGGCCTAATGATTTTGAATAGAGACGGATTGGGGAGATACGGATAAATCCAGAGTCGGAAACACTCTCGGTGGTTATGAATGTTGCTTCGCAGCATAACGCCTCAGGAGAGGCGTGCTACAATTTGTTAATCTGAACCAGGCTCCAGCGAAGCGAAAAATTTTTCCTACACAAGCAGGGTAGAGAATCTTTTTTATAGTAACTTAACCTTCTTTCTTTTTATATATTTTTACATAAAAGATTACATTAAACCTAAAAATTGCCAGACTAATTATGACAAAAAGAAAATTAAAAAAAGCAATTAAACGATTAAGAAAATTACCCGGAGGTTTAAATCTTTTAAAATATGCGACGAACAAAATATATTCCTTAATTTTAAAGTTAACGAAAAGCACCCGGGTAGCCTATCCCTCTTCAATTATGATTGAAGTAACCAACCACTGTAACCTTAAATGTTTCACGTGCCCAAGAGAATATGCATTCGGGATCAACATGGATAAAGGGTACATTAATTTAACCAAACTAAAAAAATTGATAGACGAAGTTCATCCTTATTTAGATTCCATCGGATTAACCGGATTGGGAGAAACGTTTTTAAATAAAGAAATAATCGAGATAGTAAAATATATCCGCTCGAGAAATAAAGGTGTGGTCATTTTCGTTTCCACAAACGCCCACGTGAATGATATTTCCAAAACAGTCTCGCAAATAAGCAACGAACTGGACACCATTCAGATATCCATTGATGGTTTGAATGAAACTTACGAGCAAATCCGAAAAAACGGTAGCTTTGCCAAATTCCTTAAGAATTTAAGGGAATTAGTAAAAATTACGAAAAATACAGACACGGATATCATGTTTAATATGGTCGTTATAAAAGAGAACTACACCCAGATGGCGGAAATCGTAGAATTTGCCCACCACGAAGGTGTAAAATATGTGAACATCACTCCCATGAATTTAGCAGGTATCCCGGAAATAGATACCCGTTTTTACGAGTTCTACAAATCGGTTGAATTTAAAGATGAACTTAAAAGAGCTATTAATACAGCAAAAAAATACCCGGATTTGGAATTTACATTTCCCAATCTTCAGGAAGAAAACAACAAAACGGATTGTCCTTATTTATGGGGACATTTTTACATTACCTGGGATGGTTATCTAGTACCCTGCTGCGCAAAACCGTTTCCTAAAATTTTAAATTTTGGAAATGTTTTAGAGGAAGGACTGTTAAAATCTTTAAATTCTCCGGGATTTCGAAATTTCAGGGAACAATGGCAAGAGGGGAATATCCCGGAATTTTGTGAAAAGTGTTTAATGTAAGTAAATGGTAAAAGTGGCTGTGGCCATTTTGCACTACGTATTTTAATTTAATCTTTTTTTCAATGAAAATTTGTATGGTCACCATTGCAGAGCAATGGAATTACCATGCAAAACATTTCTACTATATGCAGTCTCATTTTACAATCGGAACGAAGCTTTTTGGGTGAAAGGCACATTCTTTAATTAACACACAAGGGCACGGGGAGTATGGAAGAACCAAATCTCAAATAACAAATTTCAAATGACAAGAAACAAATCTCAAATTCCAAAATAAAAACTTCAAATTTCAAATGATCTGACAGGTTTTTACCTAACCTAATTCTTTTTCATTCGTGTTTATTCGTGTTATTCGTGGTTAAAGCCTAATGATTTTAAATAGAGACAGATTGGGAAAACACACTCTGTATAGGTACGTAAAGATTCCTCTGAGGTCATTATTTCAAAGAATTTCTAATAAGAGCAGGATCTCTTATTTCCCCTCAACAACGATTTGTGATAGAAAAACCGTTTTTATTTTTCCGTAAAAATTTTCGTAACGCTGCCCGGCACCTGAGACTGGACATTTTTATTGGGTAACCAGAATAAATTGTAATCGATGGCATCAATGGCCCCATCCAGGTTAAAATCGCCCCATTTGGAATAGCTCCAGGCCGTGCCGTTTTCGGGAAGCCAGATATCATTTCGGTCATCATCATCCACCACGCCATCGCTGTTTCCATCCCCGGCGTAAAGGCCAAACACCCCATTCTCCAGTTCCACCATCGGTGGTGCACCACCGCTATAAGCCTGGCTTATGGCCGTGGTAAAATCGTACAAACTGCTGTTCGATTCGTTCAGATGAATGGCATTGGCGCTCATCACGGGTAGGTGGTTGCGATGGTACACCACCACATAATAATCGCCTTCGGCCACATTGGGAAACTCCACCTGCCCGTGGGTGGAGGCATCGACGATATCGCCGTTTTTCAGTAACAGTGCAGCACGCCGGGCTACCCGGCTGGCAGCTGATTCCTCCCGGCGAACTTCCACCAGTACCCAATCCACCGTGCCATCGGGAAACGATTCCACCGATTCGCTTCCCGCGTAGTTCCAGGGCTCTACCTGGAAAGGCTGTTCCAATGGTAATCCCCCACTTTGCTGCATAGCGGTTATCATGGTATCGCCCTGAATGGAATAGGCTCCCTGTAAAAATATTCGTAAATGGGCGTAACAATGGGGAATTGGTTCCCGAGAGCAGATAACTCCATCCATAATGCTGTTGTCATTAGTGGAAAGAATGAGCACGGTATTCTGGAATCGCTCCTTCGTGCTGGTGGCATTGTTATGATCGCCGGAAATCAGCGTTTGCTTGGAACCAAAGGAGATGGAATTGAGGGAAGTATGACGGCACACAATATCATCGTAGCCGGTGGTTTCGGTGTACACCACGGTTAATTTGTCGTTGGCTTCATCCAGAATAGCAATGGGACGGGTGCCGTGTTCATCTACCTCATATAAATCGTCCCAATCGCCATTGGGATGCCGAAGCAACAGAGCAATTTTGGGGTATCCCTGGTGGTCGTAACTGGTTTTTACAGCAACGTACAGGGTGCCATCCTGACCCACGGCAAAATTCATGTGGTCATCTGCCATGCCGCCTCCCACCGAATGCGCCGATTGGGAAGCGGGTTTTTCGTTGGACGACCAGTGGGTGGGGCTATCCCCATCATTATGGTAGCGGAACCCAAAGCGTTCCTCGTTTTGATCCGACCAGAAAACCCCGATTTTATGGTCAAAAGCCACAACGGCACAGATGTCATCCGAATTCACCTCGGCGCTCACTTCTTCGGCAACGGTATAAGGCCCGTGCCAGGTGGTATAGGGCGGGTCGCTCCAGCGCACATTAATATCCGTGTAAGCATCGGAAGCTAGCCACATCCGTTGCTCGCTGTCAATATCAATTGTAGCAACCTCCACATGGCTATCCAGCGAAAGAGCAACAGGCTGGGGACTTTGCGACCAGAATTGGTAGGTGTGCTGGCTTTCTACGTATTCCAGCGAAACCAGATAACTCCCCGATCTGCGAAACAGAAGAATGTGCACTTTATTTCCGTCCGGTTTTACATCAGCGTGGGCACCGTGGGAATCCAGAAGGAATAATTTCCGTACCCAGGTAATTCCTTCCAGCTTCCAGAGGTAGGTGCCATCGGAACAGGGCATCACCGTCCACCAGTGATTGTCGTAATACCACACCTTCGATTGAGGTTTTTCCCCCGTAGTGGCAGTTACCGAAATAGGATCCAGATGCAATAAATAAGAAAATTCACCCGAGCGGTGTTGCTCTGTCAGATTCTGCGCCTGCCCGGAATTCCAGAACCACGCGAATAGAAATAAAACGGCGTACAGGAGCATACGGGGGACCCGCACGGCTCCGAAAAAACTCTGAAATGACCCCATCTTTCGACTCCTTTATCATCCAATTAAACAGATTGAAAAATTCCAGAAAATGTATGGTACACTAAACAAATTCCGGTTTCCAAATTTCCGGAAAGGGAAAATCCCGTTCATTTCGGAAATTGCTTTTTCTCGCAGATACAAAGCAATGGCCTCCGGGGGCAATTTCCGGTTAAGTCAAGGATTCCGAAAATAATCTGATTTGAAATGGTTCACAGATGGAAATTGAGAGACACAACCTCCGTTCCCTTCTCCACTTCAGGGGATTGGTTTCCATTAAAATTTCCCCCGCTGCAATGGAGAAGTAACCTGGTGCACAAAAATAACTTATTTTCTTATGCTTTTCAATAGTCCCCAAAAGCTTCTTTGAAAAACAGCCCGGGTTTTCGCTGGAGAAGTGGGGAAACTCCCGGGGAAATTAATTCTATTAACCAGAAGAATGGTTCAGGCAAAATTTGAATCTATATTCCAGGAAATTAGCCAAAAATTGCTTTAAGCAGATAATACATCACAATAGCGCCACCCGCCCCGATGGGAATGGTGATAATCCAGGAAATGACAATATCCAGCACAGTGCGCAAGTTCAGAGCTCCGATTCCCCGGGCTAATCCCACGCCCAGCACGGCACCCACTAGGGTGTGCGTGGTACTGATGGGGAGCCCCAGTTTCGAGGCAATGACAATGGTGGTTGCTGCGGAGAATTCGGCCGAGAATCCGCGCGTAGGGGTGAGTTCGGTGATTTTCTTACCGATGGTCATCATCACCCGCCAGCCCCAGGTTGCCAGACCGATGACAATACCAACACCACCCAGACCCAAAATCCAGAGGGGAACCTGCGCCTTCATGGTTACCTCGCCGGATTTTAGAATTGTGATAATTGCTGCCAGCGGTCCCACCGCATTCGCCACATCGTTAGCACCGTGGGCAAAAGCCACAAAACCAGCACTTAGTACCTGGAGGTATACAAAAATACGTTGCACCGTCTGGTACTCCGAACTGCCCTGTTCCACCTGGGTGCCCAATTCCACTTCTTTATTGATGGCGGACAAATCGTCGTAAATCTGGGTGAGCTGGGCC
>JALXCH010000235.1 GCA_026991005.1 Calditrichia bacterium
CACCAGAACCTGGCGGGTGGTAAACAGATAATCGGTGAAATTTACCCGTTTCTTCCGGGCTTGAGTTACCGTTAAACTATGGGCAATAATATCCCCATCGCCCCGGTTCAAGCGGATAAACATCTTTTCCAGATTATTTTCAATCACTATCTCCAGCTTTACCCCAAGGTGATCTGCCAGCCGCTGAAGTAGTTCGTATTCATACCCCATGGGTTCACCTTTGTACAAAAAATAGCTGGTAGGGCTATATCCCAGAATGGCAATTAACTTCCCGCGCTCCAAAATTTCCGGTAAATCAATAGCAACAGCTCTGTTTTCTTTTTCACCGGTTCCGCAGGAGGAAATTATTCCCATTGTCAAAAACAGAAATCCCAATAGCAACCCATTCCATCGCTTCCTCATAATTACCTCCAAATTCGTTCTTTAAAAAGATACGCCGGGAAGGTGGAAAAAATCAAGAATGGGCAAATTATGATATTTCGGTAATTCTCATTTTGTTTCTTTTTATTTTACAGAAAATGCAGTTGAATAATTATTACCTTTAACTATCGCCGAATTTCTGGAGAAGGCGGAGAGGCAGCAGGAAGATTTTTCAATGCCTCCAGGTAAGCAAAACTAAATTACAAGATGACTTTAAAAGTTGTTCTAAACACTGGATTGCTCCCAAGCATCCGGATTATTATCTCCCTCAATTGGAAAGAAACTAATAAGGTAAAAGCGGATTATGTTCGTAGTAATGGAATTATTAAGAAATTGGCAATCAATGCATAAGACATCCTTTTCAACAGCGAAATATGAACCTATTAGACACAGAATGTATTTCGTTGCTGAAGTACTAATTCCGTTTTCCGGAAAAAATTATTCGTCAATTATGGTTTGCATTTCTTTCCAGAAGTTTAGAAGAGAGACATAGAAACCATTTTTCCTGTATGTATAAGAGGAATTAGTGGTGCAGGTGCTGGTTTCTATAATGTTTACAAGAAAAAACTATCCGCGGAAAAATCCCCTTCCTCGGTATGCAGGATAACACGAATTTTCAATCCCGCACCCGACTGAAACGAAGCCGCCTCTGCCCGGGAAATTTTCAGACGGTACAACCAATCGCTATGCCCCGGGATGGTAATGGGCGTGTCCGGAAAATCCAGAAAACGGGTGCCGTAGAGGGTGTCCGGATGTTCATTGAACCACTGAATTTCCAACGCCTGCCCCGATAGGGGGTGTAAAGTGGCCTCCCGGGGAATTCGATTCCGAAGGTAAAAATGGAGCAGTGTAGAATCCTCGCCAATTTCCCAAACATAAACCCGGGTATCCCAGCGATTCCCTTCGGGGAAAATGGTAATTTCCTTTTTAATATAACCGTCAGCGGAGCGAAAGAAAAATTTTATCTCGTAAGTTCCGGAAAACACTTTGAGTTGTCGAGCGCCGTCAAACAACTCCCATTCACCCCATTCCACATTTTCCGAAATAGAGTCACCGGGTAACAATTCTTTAAAATATACCGCTCGTCCAGTGGCGACCGGTGCATAACAAATGATCCGTTTCTGCGGGTCAAGTACCGTGTACCCCATAAAAGGGGGCCATCCGCTAATGGAAATAGGATAGGGATCGTCAGATTCATTGGTAACAACCAGCGTTCCCCGCAGGATGTCGTCCAGAGAAAACTCATTTTCTTCCAGACCTTTCAACTTCAGAAACACCCCCGGAGCCAGTTCCACCCGCGAACTATTCGAATTTTCTTTCGACAAATTCCCCGGCTGGATGGGGGCTTTCTCAAACGTACAGGAGAGCAAAAAAGCCATCCCCACTAAAAACCACACAGACGATTTCATTTCAATTACCTCCCATGTAAATTAGCGAA
>JALXCH010000236.1 GCA_026991005.1 Calditrichia bacterium
CTTTTATTCCATATCAATCAATTCTCCCATAAAAATTACAATTCGTTTTCATTTTTAAGGAAAATGATTTTATATTATGATATTTAACTGATGAAAAAGAGGAAGATTATGAGTTACCGAATTGTTGTCTTAGTCAAGCAGGTTCCTGATACGGCAAATATTTCCGGGGAGGTGATGCGCCCGGATGGTACGGTAAATCGGGCCAAGCTACCGGCTATTTTTAATCCTGAGGACCGGGTGGCGCTGGAGTTGGCACTTCAGGTGAAAGAAAAATATGGGGGTACGGTAATAGCAGTTACCATGGGTCCACCCAAGGCTTCCGAAGTGTTGCGGGAATGTCTGTACATGGGTGCGGATGAGGTGTATCTGGTAAGCGATCGCAAATTTGCCGGTGCAGATACGCTGGCGACCTCTTACGTGCTGGCAGAAACGATTCGCTATCTGGATGATTTCGATCTGGTGTTTGCCGGACGTCAGGCGATTGACGGGGATACGGCCCAGGTGGGACCGCAAACAGCCGAAAAGCTGGGCATTCCGCAAATTACTTACACGGAGCAGATTCTGAAGCTCACTAAAGATCGCATTCGGGTGCGGCGCCGGATTGATGACGGATATGAAATTGTGGAGGGGAAGCTCCCGGTGTTGCTTACGGTGATTAAAGAAGCGGCGGAACCGCGTCCCTTCAAGGCGCGGCGGGTGATGGCGTTTAAAAATGCCCGCTCTCTGATGGAAATCGAAAAAATGGCGGAAGATAATTCGCTCCTTTCTCTGGAAGATTTACTGGAAGAGTACAAATCCCGCAAACTGTACATTCCCACCCTCACCATGGAAGACTTGAAGCTGGATCCCTCGAAATGCGGCCATGCCGGTTCTCCCACCAAAGTACACAAAGTGGAATCGGTGGTGCTGGCCGGGGGAGAACATGAAATCATTGAGCCCACCCGCGAGGGAATTAGCAAATTAATTGATAAATTAATGGAAGACAGAATTTTCGGATAAGGAACAGCTTATGAGCACACCAAATAAAGACGTCTGGGTATTTGTGGAACAACATGACGGCGAACCTGCCGATGTAAGCTTTGAGTTACTTTCGAAAGGGCGCAAACTGGCGAACGATTTGAAGGGGAAACTGAAAGCCGTGATTATTGGAGATGGGGTAGAGCCTATTGTGCAGGAAAGTTTTCGCTACGGAGCCGATGAAGCCATTGTGGTGGAGCATCCTTCCCTGAAGCACTACCACACCATGGCGTACAGCAGGGTGATGAGCCATCTGGTATCGGAACAACGTCCCCGGGTAGTGCTGTACGGCGCAACCTTCATTGGACGCGATCTGGCACCGCGAGTGGCTTCCTTTACCCGCAGCGGAATGACTGCCGATTGCACCGATTTGCAAATTTCCGATGTAACCTATCTCCGCAAAGAGTACAAAGATCTACTGCTGCAAATTCGCCCCGCTTTTGGCGGCAATATTATTGCGACCATCATCACTCCGGAAACACCCATTCAAATGGCTACGGTGCGGGAAGGGGTGATGGAGAAGCATCCGGTAGAGAAGGTGAAGCAGGGTAAAGTTACCCGTATCGCTTTTGAACCGGATCCCACCGATGAACTGATTCGCATTATTGAACAGCATCGAGAACCCAAAAAGGTCAATTTAAAGGCTGCACCTATCATTGTGGCAGGTGGTTACGGAATGGGTTCCAAGGAAAATTTCCAGATTTTGTATGAATTGGCACGAGTGCTGGGGGGCGAAGTGGCGGGCTCCCGCGCCGCAGTGGATGCCGGGTTTATTACCCCGGATCGTCAGGTGGGACAAACGGGCGTTACCGTGCGGCCCAAACTGTATATTGCCGTGGG
>JALXCH010000237.1 GCA_026991005.1 Calditrichia bacterium
CTCCAGAACAGCCGCAACATTTTGTTCTCCAGTTGATGCATGTTCTGGCGTTCAGCGGGGGTGGCATCATCATATCCTTTCAGGTGCAGCAAACCATGGATGACTAACCGGGCAATTTCTTCCTCCACGCTCACCTGATACTGCCTGGCCTGCACCCGGGCACGATCCACGCTGATGTAAATTTCTCCTTCCACCTCGCCGAAATCGCTCAAATTAAACGTCATCACATCGGTGTAGCTATCGTCGTGTAGATATTCCCGGTGAAGCTTCCGCAGATATTCATCATCCACAAAGATTACGTGGATTTCCCGGGCAGACAGTTTGAGTTCCCGAATCACACTTTCGATAAGCTGCTTAATGGCTTTTTCCGGCAGGTTCGGAATTTTCTTTTCCAGGCTTATTTGAATGAGGGTTTTTCTGCTTTTCATATTTTCCTTCCTCCAGCGATGTTTTCTTTTTATCGCCGCTTTCCGGATGGGGTGTGGTTGCGGGCACCCGGGAAGAATTTTCCTCCCCGGAAGACTGAGCCGCCTCTTTTGCCTTCCCGTTGTCTTTCACAGCAGTGCTTTTGCGGTCTTTCTCGCTCTTCTCTTCTTTCGATTCCCCGGGATATTCGATTCGAATGTGATGGATTCCCATTAAAATAGGAATAAACGCTTCCTTAATGCGATTGAGATCACGCAATGTTAAATCGCACTCGTCGAGTTGCCCTTCCTGAAAACGTTTCTGAATCAAATTTTCCACCAGGGTACGAATCCGCTGCGGCGTGGGATTGGTCAGGGAACGGGCAGCTGCTTCGATGGTGTCTGCCAGCATGGCAATGGCCGTTTCTTTAGATTGAGGCTTGGGGCCCGGATAGCGAAAATCCGCTTCATTAATATCTTTAGGATTCATCACTTCCCGCGCTTTCTGGTAAAAATACTCCATCAGGCTGGTGCCATGGTGCTCCGGAATAAATTGTTTCACCGCCCGCGGCAATTTGTACTGCTCGGCTAATTCCAGACCGGCCTTCACATGTTGCACCAGGATCAGAGCGCTCATGGTTGGAGTCAGATTCTCGTGCTTGCTTACCGTACCGGATTGATTTTCCACAAAATATTCCGGACGTACCATTTTTCCGATATCGTGATAATAACACCCCACCCGAGCCAGCAAGGAATTTGCCCCCACTTCTTTCGCCGCTGCCTCCGCTAAATTCCCCACAATAATACTGTGGTGAAAGGTACCCGGCGCTTCCACCGATAACTTTTTCAACAAAGGATGATTTAAATCCGAAAGCTCCAGCAAAGTGATATCGGTAGTGACATCGAAAAATCGTTCGAAGACTCCAATAAGCAGAAAAATAGCCGTAGGAGCTAGAATGGCATTGGGCACCTGATAGAAAAAGAACATTTTCACCATCGTACTAAACGGTTCGTAGTGGACAAATCCGTGGCTGAAATTAACCAGGGCATACCCCAGTGTAATGTAAAGCATCGCCCGGAACATCTGACCCCGATTGCGAATTTTCTGTACAGAGAATAAAGCGATGGTGCCCACAATAAACGTCATCAAACTAAGGTAAAAATTGTTTCCCTGGCTGGCTCCAATGACCACGCTGGTTATCACCGTACCAATAAAGGCAATGGGTGCATCCAGCAGCATGGACAGCAACATGGGAGCAACGGTAATGGGAATAGCAGTGTAATTCCATTTCAATACGCCTCCCACCAGAATTGCCAGGAAGAATTGGAGCAATAAAACGGTGGTAATTAAAAACAGCAGTTTATTGTCGTGAAAAAGCTTGGGACGATAATAAAAAATGTACAATCCCAATACCAGCACCACCAGAATAGAAAAGAT
>JALXCH010000238.1 GCA_026991005.1 Calditrichia bacterium
TTTTAGGAATGTTAACCGTGCTGCTGATGGCTTTTTTTCATAAAGCCGAAACAGGGGATTCCGTGAATGACCCCACCTCGAACAATAATTCTCAAAACTGATTCCCTCATCCAGACCGTTCGGCTGGATCGCTTCCTGCACGAGAAGCATCCGGAATATTCCCGTTCTTTCTTCCAGAAATTAATTGAGCAGGGTCTGGTGCGGGTAGACGGGCGGGAGGCTAAACCTTCTTTAAAGCTTTCCGCCGGGCAAACGGTGGAAGTGCAATTCCCCGAGCCAGAACCTTTGCATCTGGAACCCCAGAATATTCCCCTGCCAATTTTGTACGTGGATGAACATATTGTGGTGGTAAACAAACCGCCGGGAATGGTGGTGCATCCCGGTGCCGGGGTAAAAGAAGGGACGCTGGTGCATGCATTGCTGTACCATGTGGGAAGGCTGAGCAGTGTGGGCGGTGAAACACGTCCCGGTATCGTGCACCGGCTGGATAAAAATACTTCCGGTTTGCTGGTTGTGGCTCGCACGGATGAAGCCCATTATGCTTTAAGCCAGCAATTTTCCAGCAAACAGGCCCAGCGGCACTATCTGGCACTGGTGTGGCATCCTTTTCAGCAAACAGAGGGCACCATTGCGGGATACCTGAACCGCAGCAAACGGGATCGCAAGAAATTTACCGTGGCTTCCCGGGGGAAGAAAGCCGTGACGCATTTTCGGGTCAGAAAGAATTTTCGCTTTTTGTCCCTGCTGGAATTGCGTCTGGAGACCGGGCGTACTCATCAGATACGAGTACATCTCTCTTCCATCCAGCATCCGGTGTTTGGGGATCCGGAATATCACGGTCGCAATCGTCAGCTTACCCGGTTAACCCGGCAGGAGGATCGGCAATTGGCGCAGCGGCTGCTGAAGATGCTGCCCCGGCAGGCCCTCCACGCCTTCCGATTGCAATTCCAGCATCCGGTGCTGGGGAAATGGATGACCTTTGAAACGGAGCTTCCTGAGGATATGGTGCAGGTACTGAACATCCTGAGGGAACAGGATGAAGCACTGTAGTAAATCTCACTTACGGATTCCGAAATCCCATTGAATTATTAGCATTCCATTCATCCCGTCCCATCCGGGACGGGGAAATTGGGGTGTGGGCATCCATTCCCACAAATGAATTTTTGGGCTAGTGGCATGCCGTCCCTGTCGGGACGGCTGTTTCTCCCGGGGCTGCGCCCCGGGCTATCGTTGTTTGAGCGCTTTGCGCTCGGTTTTTTATCGATGGTTAATCCACCAATTCACGACAATAGAGATTCTTCGCTCCGCTGGCGCTTCTCTCAGAATGACAGGGAGGCGGTGTTTCTGTCATTCTGAACCCCGCCGCAGGCGGGGTGAAGAATCTCACCATTTGAATTTAAAATGACAACCTTTACGCTCTTTGCGGTTTAATAAAATTAACCCCGGAGGATGCGGAGCATTTGCAAAGTGTGCTATGAGGCATATTGGGAAAAAGAAAAGACTATGTTTTAATTTCCAGTTCCTCAAACCTCCAGAGTACCTGTAAACAAATGTTTTTCAAAATCAAGTTAATCCTGTACGCAGGATGCTTTGCATTAATCCCGTCAAAAAAAAATTACTTATTTGATATGGGTATTCATATTCACAAATGGAATTCAGGAGCTATTCGCAGAATGCTATGCAGATGCCTGCCGTTCCTGTAGGGACGCATTGGCGTCAACTTAAGAAATGTAGAAAACACTGGACTCCACCCTTTTCTTCTATTAAATTTCTCCCATGAATGGTGTAATTAAATCTAATGGAAAGATAGTTTCTCCATCTGATATCGAATTA
>JALXCH010000239.1 GCA_026991005.1 Calditrichia bacterium
CAGATGCCTGGGCTTATTACTTTGGCGCCAGCTACACCTTGAACAAGAACAACCGTTTCGAGCTGTATGCTCTGGGTGCTCCCCAGCGTCATGGCAACAATTACTACCGCCAGAACATTGCCGCTTATAGTCATGATTTTGCCAAAAATCTGAGCGATTACGATCAGGCGGCATTCGAAAAATATCACGAAGCCGGTCGTTATTTCAACCAGAACTGGGCACCGGTCGATCCCAGTTACAAAGGTAAACAATATTTTAACGGCGCTACCCACGATCGCCACGCAAGCGATTTCCTGAACGAACGGGAAAACTACTATCACAAACCCATCGTAAACCTGAACTGGTACACCACCCTGAGCGAAAAACTGAACGTATTTACCACGGTGTATTATTCCGGTGGTAAAGGTGGTGGTAGCGGAACTTACGGGAAAGTGTATCGTCAGGATGCCGAGGGCAATATTGGTGATGACGATTACAAATTCTATTACGGACCTTCCCCCTGGCGCTGGAACTGGAACAAAACCATCGAAGTGAACCAGGCTCCGGCAGACACTTATTATGTGGATAAAAAACCGATTTACAAAGAAGACGGACAGTCCATCGGTATTTTACGGAACAGTGTCAATCAACAATGGACGGTAGGCCTTATTTCCAAGGCATACTACAAGGTAACGGATAACTTTAAACTGAACGTGGGTATTGACTGGCGTACCGCAGAAATCGAACACTTCCGTGAAGTGCGCGATCTGCTGGGTGGTCAGTACTATGTGGATTATGCGAACGATTTCGACAAAACAGATGAATCCCACAAAAAACGTCTGGGTGACAAGATTGCTTACTACTTCACCAATACCGTGGATTGGATTGGTGGTTTTGCTCAGGGAGAATACAAAGGAAAGAATTACACGGTTTATGGGATGTTCGGATATTCCGGAATTAAATACTCCCATACCAACCATTTCAAGGATGATGGTACCGGACATGAACTGGTTTTGAAACCCAATTGGATTACTGGCTTCCAGGTAAAAGGTGGTGCCAGCTATCTGATTAGCAAAAGTCTTGATGTATTTGTGAATGCCGGTTACGTGAGCAAAGTGCCCATTTTTGATAATGTCATTAACGACCGTACCGGTACCATCGCCAAGGATCCGAAAAACGAGAAATTCTATTCTTTCGAGGGCGGTGTAAATTATTACGCTCTGAATGGCAATCTGACGACCAAATTTAATGTGTATCACACCATCTGGAACGACCGGGCATACACCCGTGGTTTTGTACTGCCTGATGGCACCGAAGGTCTCATCTTCCTGTCCGGAATGAACACGGTCCATCAGGGTGTGGAACTGGAAGGTGCTTATCGTCCGATTCGCTGGTTCCGCCTGGATGGAGCCATCTCCTTTGGTAACTGGTACTACACCGATGACGTCAATGGTCTGTACAAAGACTATAGTGGTGGTACGGGCACCGATGTGGAATATCATTACTACGTCAAAAACCTGAAGGTGGGTGACCAACCGCAAACCTCTCTGGCTCTGGGATTGAACTTCTATCCCATTAAAGGTCTCTCCTTGCAGTTAGTGGGCCGCTACTACGATCGTTACTATGCGAATTGGGATCCGTTCTCCCGGACTGATCCAGATGATCGGAAACAGAGCTGGAAGGCTCCTTCCTACTTCGTATCCGACTTCCACGCATCCTATGCACTGCCGTTCAATTTGGCTGGCATCAAAATGAATCTGTTCTTCCACGTATTCAACATTCTGGATGCCGAATACATTCAGGATGCTACCGACAACAGCCGCTACAATGCTTTCGATTACGATCATGATGCTGACGACGCGGAAGTGTTCTTCGGATTACCGCGCTTCTTCAACGGTGGTTTGCAGTTAGAATTGAAATAAGCAATTTCTCATATGGTTTTACGAAGCCCTCTTCGATTTCGGAGAGGGCTTTTGTTTATTGGAAGTGATAGATCGGAGAATACATCATGAGATCTTTCCTGCACCGAATTTTTGTTTATTTAATTCCGGGAATAGTGTTCCTATCGGGTTCTATTTATCTTTATGCCGGGACCACTCCCTACGTGCTGCTCATTTCTTTCGACGGTTTTCGCTGGGATTATCTGGATCGCGGTCTCACTCCCCATCTGGATAGTCTCTCCGCTCGGGGCGTACGAGCCCTTTCTCTCCGTTCTACTTTCCCTTCCAAAACGTTTCCCAATCATTTATCTATTATTACGGGAATGTATCCCGAACACCACGGAATTATTCACAACCGGTTTCTGGATCCCTTTACGGGAGAAAAATATCAGGTGGGTGATACCAACTCCGTTCGGGATGCCCGCTGGTATCTGGGAGAAGCGTTGTGGGAAACAGCAGAACGGCAGGGAATCCGGACTGCCTGCTATTTCTGGCCCGGTTCGGAATTACGATTATCCTACCGGCATCCTACGTACTACGAAAAGTACGACCATCAGCGTTCCTACCGAACCCGGGTAGATGGGGTAATTCGCTGGCTGCAACTTCCTCAAAATCAACGACCTCATTTCATCACCCTTTATTTTGACGCGACCGATACCCAGGGGCATGCTCATGGTCCCGATGCACCGGAAACCGATGCAGCGATCCGTCGGCTGGATGAAATTTCCGGTTACTTATTCCACCGACTCAGGCACATCGGCATGCTGGATAGCATCAACATCATCATTGTTTCTGATCATGGAATGACCACTATTCGGGGCGACCAGCTTATCAACATCGAAAAACGGTTAGATGGCTACGATTGCCTTTACCAGGGTATTGGACCGGTGATGATGATTACTCCTCCTTCCGAACAGGAAGAGGCTGTGCTTCAGGTCCTTCGGCAACATGCCCAACACTACCGGGCTTACTTGCGGAACGAAATTCCAGAATTTTACCATTTCCGGCATCATCCTTTCATTTCCCCTATTGTGGTGATTGCAGAACCCGGCTGGAGCCTGGTAACCAATGCGATGGAGCCCAAAATGAGAAAGCGCAAAGTCGGTGGGAATCATGGATACGATCCCAATTATCTGGATATGCAGGGAATTTTTCTGGCTGCGGGTCCGGCGTTTAAATCCGGTTACCGCACCGGTACTCTGTGGAATATCGATATTTACCCGTTGATTTGCCACATCCTGGGCATTATGCCCCGGCAAAATATCGATGGTAAACTGGAGCGGATTGCTTTTATTCTTCGGGAGTAATTCACGTGAATTACCGGAGATTGTAAAGAACAAACTTTCATCCTGCGTTATGGGAGGCATTGCAGGTTTACTGGAAGGGAGGGTAATTTGCAGGTTAAAAATGTTTTTAGAGATTACGGAATCGATTAGGCAAATATTTGGGTGTGCAATCTAAAGATTGCGTTACAAAGCATTCGGCGAAGATTGAGTAACAAGACCAGTGTTTGCCAGGTGCGCAATCTAAAGATTGCGCTACAACCGTCCCAACAGCGTAAACAAATCCGATAAAAAACCCCGGGTCGAACTCACATGGTTCTTCCCGGGGCGAAGCCCACCGTCCGCTCTTCGGTGGTTAAGTAAGATTCAGGAATCCTGTTTCTGGCTTAATTCATCCAGCCGTCGTCGAATTTCCTGCAGTTCTCTTTCCAGCCAATTTTGTCGATTTTCCAGCCACACACGCTCGTCCTCAGCGCTAAACCAGGGGGGTACAAATTCAGCGCGATAGGCGTAACCCGGAAATATCCAGGGTGCTCCAGACCACCACCAACCACGTCCCCAACCCCAGCCACGTCCGTAGCCATACCAACCGCGTCCCCAGAAACCGGGGCCCCAACCTAATGGTCCTGTTCCATCGCCCCACGGCATCGTCTTTCCTCCTCTGTTGATTCGATTTTTAGTTTACCTAAAACCTTCTACATATAATTAAGTGACGGGAAAGTCCGAAAAGTTTCACACGATTTTAATTTTTATAGCACACCAACCGCTTTCTTTTGCAGAGCATTTCACACACTCTCAAGAATGGAAATTATTAAGCAAAAAACCGTTAATTTCTTAATTTATTTCAATATTTCGGGTGGGTTTTAACCGAAAACTCAGATACGTGGCTACTACGAGAATAGCCGTTTCCAGGAGAAACAGGTGGGCATATCCGATGCGATTCACCAGCATTCCGCCCAATAATGGAAAAAGCACCGTGGGCAACATCACAAAATTTTTAAGTCCCACATATACTGCCACCTCCTCGCGAGGAGCAATCTCCAGCAAATAGTTGGCGGTAGCAATATTCATCCCTCGCATGGTGGCACCGATAAAGAAAAAGACCAGGGCAAAAAGAATGGGATGCCATAGTGGTAGCACCAACGCCAGCAAAGGGGTCACGGTACTGACCAGAGCAATGGCAATGATAACGGGGCGAAAACGAAAGAGATCGCCCATCCAACCCCAGAGGGGGCCGGAGACAATCTCTCCCACTACCTGAAGCACCACAAACAAACCCAGAGTTGCTTCCGGAAGTGCCAGAGAACGGCGGGCGTAAAGTGCGTAAAACGGCATGGCCAGAAAAGTCGAGCTCAAGAAAAATTCGGCCAGAACCAATCGCACAAAATAGGGATTGTCGCTAATAAGGTGAAGGTAACTGCGCCAGTGCAATTTCCGACGTACCGGTTTGCTCCCGGGGTCCCGAATCATGCTAAAGCCTGCAAACGCCACCACAAATGCCGAAGCAGCCATTAAAAACAGCAGGGCGTAATTGTAAGGGAAAGCAATATTACTGCGCAGCACCCGACTGGTCATCCAGCCGGCCAGGGTTCCCAGAATTCCTCCCACAAAATAGCGCCATCCCATTAAGCGTCCCCGCAGGCCGGTGGGAATGATTTGCGAGAACAGGTGGTAATAGCTCACGTTCCCCACCCCGCCCATCACAAAAAAGAGCATCAGCAGGGAGAGGAAAATGCTTACCAGCGCAGCAGGATGGGATGTACCCAGCCAGAAAGTAAGTAGAGCAATAATTAGCCAGCTTGCTCCCCGGGTAGCAATAGCCAGTTGCACGAATATCTTTTTACGGGGATAACGCTGTACGAACCAGCCTGCAAATGGTTGGGGCAAAATGGTTCCCACCCGATAGGCGGTAAAAAGCAATCCCGATAAGAAATTGGAGCCGGTGAGCAAAAAGATAAAGCTGGTTTGTACCGTAGTAATCTGGGTAAAGGCATTTGCCACGCTCAGAAAAATGCCATGCAAAAAGAAGCCCTGAATACCGCGCACCAGAATTTCGTTATCGGCCTGCGCACCCAACCATTTTCTCAACCAGCGTTTTATCATCGCTTCCCCGGATGCAATTGACATAGATTGGATTACACATTTCGGGAAGAGATACGCATCATTTAAAAAATTGGGGTTGTGTTTATCGCACAAATGTGTTCATTTACACCAAGATTGCGTCCGATTTCCCGGTGAATCGCTTGCTTTTTTCCCGGGAACATCCTATTTTGCAGTCAAAAAGGGATGCCCGAATGATTGACTTTCGCAGCGATACCATCACGCGCCCGACCCCGGAAATGCGACAGGTTATGGCTCAGGCCGAAGTGGGAGACGACGTGTTTGGCGACGATCCCACAGTAAATCGTCTGCAGGAGATGATGGCAGAAATGTGCGGGAAGCAGGCAGCGTTGTTTGTCCCCAGTGGAACCATGGGCAATCAGGTGTCCCTGAAAACTCACACCGTTCCCGGCGATGAGATTATCGTTGAGCGCAACGCCCACATTTTTAATTACGAAAGCGGTTCTCCCGGTATGCTCTCCGGAGTGCAGGTTTACCCCATTGAAGGCGACAAAGGCGTGATTACTGCCGAACAGATTGCAGGAGCGATACGTCCCGACAACATTCACCATCCCACCACCCGTTTAATTTGCCTGGAGAACACTCACAATCGGGCCGGTGGAACGATTTTCCCCATGTCAGAGATTCAGCGCATCCACGCGCTGGCACGGGAGCATAATATCGCTTTGCACCTGGATGGTGCCCGATTGTGGAATGCTTCCGTGGCAACGGGCATCCCGTTAAAAGAATATTGCCGGTATTTCGACTCCGTACAACTTTGCTTTTCCAAAGGGCTGGGTGCTCCCATTGGTTCCATCATTGTGGGGGATGCGGATTTTATCGAGCGGGCACGTTACTTTCGCAAAGCGTTTGGTGGGGGTATGCGGCAGGTGGGTATTCTGGCGGCAGGAGCCATATACGCTGTGGAGCATCACTTCCAGCGATTAGCCGAAGACCATCGGCGGGCACGACGCCTGGCCGAAGCCATCGCCGAACTCCCCGGCGTTTCCATCGATCTCGATACGGTTCAAACCAATATCGTGATTTTTGAGTTCGGTACCGCTTACCTTTCGGCAGAAGAATTTGTACAGAAACTTCGGCAACAGCACATTTTGATGATTCATTTTGGCACAGCGAAAATTCGCGCCGTAACCCATTTGCACATCACCGACGAAGATATCGAAACCACCATCTCTGCCATGCTGCGGATTTTAACATCCTGATATTTGAACCAGAAAAATAAGTAAGGCAATTTTTAGCCTATGTATGAACCAATTGCTTTGTTCCAGCAAAGCGACGGTAATTCAGGAGTCATGAAAAAGATGAAAGCGCTATGAACATTGTCATTGTGGGTGCCGGAGAAGTGGGTTTCCATCTGGCCAGGCGACTTATTGAGAACAATCACAATATTACCATTCTGGAAGCTGACCCCGAAAAAGCCCGGCGGGCCGAGGAACAACTGGATGCCATGGTGGTTGTTGGTTCCGGTTCCAGCTGGGCAGATTTAAGGCGGGCCAATGTTACTCAGGCCGATATTCTGGCGGCATTAAGTAATGTAGATGAGGTTAATTTACTGGCCTGCATGTACGCCCGGAAAGTAAATGTTCCCCACAAAATTGCCCGGGTACGCAATCCCGAATTCACCGACCCCAATTTTATTTTATCCCATGAGGAGATGGGGGTGGATTTGTTAATTCACCCCGAGAAGGAAACGGCCGATGCCATCGTGCGCCTGATTCGCCAGAGCAGCGCTACCGATGTAATTGAATTTGCCGGGGGACAGATTCAGCTGCTGGGAATTCGTCTGGAGCAACATTCTCGCATCCTGCGACGTCCGCTCAAAGAAATCTGGCAGGAATACAACGACATCCCCGCCCGCATTGTGGCCATCAAGCGCAAGGAGCACACCATTATTCCCTCGGGAGAGGATGTACTGGCTCCCGGCGACCAGACCTTCATTATTTGCGACCGCAATGCCATTCCCACCGTTCTGAAAATCACCGGCAAAGAGAACGTTCGCATCCAGAACATCATGATTCTGGGAGGTGGGCTCATCGGGCAATTTGTGGCCAGTGCCCTGGAAGATGAAATCAACATAAAAATTATTGAAAGCCGGGCGGAGCGCTCGGAACATATTGCAAACCTGTTAAAACGCTCCCTGATTATTCACGGGGACGGCACCGATATGGACCTTCTGGCGCTGGAAGGAATCATCGACATGGATGCGTTTATTGCCGTTACCGGAGATGACGAAACCAACATCATTTCCAGCCTGATGGCGCGCCACTTGCAGGTCCCCCGCACCATCGCCCTGGTTAATAAAACCGAGTATCTTCCCATCACTCCCACCATCGGAATGGATGCGGTGGTGAGTAAGAAACTGATTACGGTGGATGCCATCCTGCGCTTCATCCAGCGCACCATTTTTGAATCTGTTGCCACTATTCCGGGAATGGACGCGGAAATCATCGAAATCATTCCCCACAGTGGTTCGCGCATCACCAGGAAGCCTCTGAAGAAAGTGCACTTTCCTCGCTCGGCCATTGTGGGAGCCGTCTATCGGAAAGATGCCGTGATTGTTCCGCGGGGGGACACACAAATCCAACCGGGAGATCGGGTGGTGATTTTCGCCCTGCCCAGCGCTATCTCTGCGGTAGAACATTTGTTCAAATAAATTGGCCATAAATCATCCGGCAGGCTCTCGAAACCGGACCAATGAAATGCATTTAGCCAGAATTTGTGGTGACCGGTTCGCCCGGGCAATATTCCGTTAATGGAACTTTGCAAACAATTGCGATGAGGAAGAAACTGTCTTTGTTTTAACGCGGGAATGGCATTTAGTCAAGGATATCCAGGATACAAAACGGCATTGCGGAGGTAAGTCACTTTTCCCTCTCATGGAGAGGAAGTGGAGGAAACATCGCAAAACAGACACCATTTGCAGCAAGAAGGAAATACCCGGCAATCAGGAAGATGCCGATCGAACTAAAGAAATAAATGCTTCAGATCAACCGGGTTGCGCTTAAAGGTTGGCGACGAATTTCAGGTGAAATAGCAGTTTGATAATAGATTGCGGATTTCATGGTAAAAGTTCTATTTTTGATTTGAAATAAGTGTAAGAACAGGAACAAACATCGCGCTCTGGTATGAATATTAAAGTGGTTATTCACGTTCTTGGGTTTTTGCTTATTTTTCTAGCACTTTCCATGTTGCTTCCCATTCCTTTTTCCCTCTATTACGGAGAAGGAGATTATCTGTATTTTCTGCAAGCTTCGGGAATCACGCTGGTGCTGGGATTTCTGGGTTTCAAGCTCACGCGTCTGGAGCGGGACGTGCGCGCTCGTGAAGGTTTTGCCATCGTTACCCTGGGTTGGATTTTTTTCTCGATTTTGGGTTCGCTCCCCTTTCTTCTTTCCGGCGCTATCCCTTCCTTCACCGATGCTTTTTTCGAGACCATGTCCGGTTTTACTACCACCGGGGCCACCATTCTGGTGGATATTGAAAAACTTCCCCATGGACTCCTCTTCTGGCGCAGTTTTACCCACTGGTTAGGGGGAATGGGGATTATTGTGCTTTCGCTGGCGATTTTACCCTTTCTGGGTGTGGGAGGAATGCAGCTTTTCAAAGCAGAAGTCCCCGGTCCCACACCGGATAAACTCACCCCACGGGTTACAGAAACCGCCAAAATCCTCTGGGGAGTGTACGTGCTTATTTCCGCAGTAGAAACGGTGATGCTCCTGTTCGGAGGGATGAACCTGTTCGATGCCCTGTGCCACACGTTTGGTACCATGGCCACGGGCGGTTTCTCCACTAAAAATGCCAGTATCGGTTATTACCACAGTGCCTATATTGAATATGTCATTACTTTTTTCATGATTGTGGCTGGGAGCAATTTTGCCCTGCACTACCGTTTTTTACAGAAGCAATTCCATGTGTACCACCGCAACCGGGAGTGGGTGTTTTACATGGTGCTCATCGCTGCGGGAACTTTATTTATCGGCTACGATGTCCTGGCGCACCATATCCCCAATCTCGAACTGGCTTTTCGAAAAACACTCTTTCAGGTGGTTTCCATTCTTACCACGACCGGTTACGGCACAGCCGATTACGAACAATGGAGTTTCAGCTCCCAGTTTTTGCTATTTTTATTCATGTTTATCGGAGGATGCGCCGGGAGTACCGGTGGCGGCATGAAAGTAGTACGGCTCTACGTTCTGCTAAAATTTGTGGGAATCGAAATAAAACGCCTGCTCCATCCCAAAGCTGTTATTCCCACTCGCATCGGGGATATGGTTGTTCCCCGGGAAATTGTATTGAATATTCTGGGCTTTTTTGTTTTGATGATGGCTCTGTTTACCGGCGGGGTTATTTTCCTCTCGGTACTGGGGCTGGATCTGGAATCATCGTTTGGTGCAGTGGCAGCCACTCTGGGGAACATTGGTCCGGGGTTGGGCAGTGTGGGACCTACCGATAATTATGCGCACATCCCGGTGCTGGGGAAATGGATACTTTCCTTCTTCATGCTGGCAGGCCGCCTGGAAATTTACACCGTGCTGATTTTATTTACCCCATCTTTCTGGAAGAAATGAACCATAGCGAGCAACCGTATTTCCAAACGAAAGTCGTGAAGTCATCTAACTGACAGCATTTTTGTAGAACCATTTTCGGAATAATTCCCGAATTTCTTCCCATTCGTGTTCTACTGGAAAGGAAGGATTTTGTAAATCAATGAGGAAATTTTATTTATTGCAGGCAGGATAAACTGAAAACTACCAGGAAACATTCATCATCACCATGGTTGCCATAACCACAGTTCCCACCAGCTTTATGGTAAGTCCCCCCATTCGTCCCAGCAGCGCACCCAGAGTGGCATGCCAGGATTCTTTCATCGTTTTCCCGCGCACCAGTTCAATCCCCAGGGTTCCCACAAGCACACCGGCCAGTCCTCCTACAACAGCACCCAGAACAGGTGAAACAAAAACGCCGCTAATGCTCCCCACAATGCCACCAATTACAGCAGCCACACTCCCCAGTTTACTGGCACCAAAACGGCGGGCTCCAAATGCGATGATAAGGTATTCCAGTAATTCCACCAGCAGTGCTACTAAAAACAACGTAATTAAAAATGTGGTGGAAAAATGATGATGGGAACTCACAAGAGCATACCAGAGTGAATCAAAAAAAACAACTAAATTTCCAGGAATACTTAAAAAATTGGAAATGATTCCCAATCCTAACACCAAAAGGAAAAGAATATCCAGCACATCCATTGTGGCGCATCTCTAAATAATTATTTCCCTAAGCATGGCTTTTTCGATAGTTTTCGGCGAAAGCTCTTCTTTTTTTACGACTGTTCAGATTGAGACGATTGAGCAAAGATCGTACTCCAAACCATCCTAATTTCACATAACCATATTTATCCGTATTGAGCATTTTATTGATTTTGAATGCTCCCCATTCGGGATGTTCAGCTACAATGTGTTTAACTTTTTCTTCAGTGGAATACATGGAAAGTGGTAGTGCCGGTTGTTCTTCCTCAGGCGGAAGCCCTGGTCCTCCCGGTACTTCCTGAGCTACTGCCGTTTGAGAAGAAACGGTCGCTGTGGCTGGTGCACCAGCTCCCTGGGCCCGTGCCCGGATGGCCTGTTGAACTGCCGACTCACCCGCAGCAGCTTCTGCCTGAACAGCCGGCTGAGCCCGTTTCCCAACTTCAAAACTCCGAACCGCCTCTTCCAGCGTATCGTACACTTCCAGAATGTGGTGAAACTCCAGCAATTCAAAAATTTCGTACACGTCCGGAATCATCCGGGCTAATTTCAGATCGCCATTATGTTCTCGAATGGTTTTGATTTCGCTAATAAAAATACCCCAGCCTGCTGAACTAATGTAATCCACATTTCGTAAATCGATGATAATGTTGTATCTACCGCTTTTCAACAGGTTATTTAGCGCCCGTTCTACCTCTGCCGAGGTTGTGGTATCAATAAATCCTCCAACCTTTATGATGGAAATCTCTCCTTGACTTCCTGCTACTTCTGTGGATACCTGAATGCCTTCCATTCCATCCTCCAGGTTTATGGTAAAATTGAAATGCACATATATTTTTTCAATTTAATTGAATTTATCGGTTCTGTCAACTGAGGAATCTTTTTATTCATCCACACTCTCGCCTGCTATCTGGTCTAAGCTATCATCGGATTTTCTTTTGTTTTCTGAAGTGACGGCTGCCACATTATCATTTTCGGGTTCTTCACCCTTCTTTTCCAGAATTTCATTTTTGTTTTTTTCCTGATTTTCACCATCATTCGGTTTCGAGGTTACCGTAATAATACGCTCTTTAATGGTCGTTTTCTTAATTATCGGAGCGACCTTGAAGATGGATGGAATATCCGATTGATCTTCGCTGCGATACCCAATCATCACCTCGCCATCCAGAGTAAGCAATGGGGTTCCCGGTGGTTTAAGGCGTTGCTTCCCTCCCCGTTGCACAAACATCTCTCGTTTCTGTCGGGTATTCAATTTGGCTCGTTTCAGTTCTTCATAAATTAACCGGGGAGATACTTTGGTAAACCCATATTCTTCCGTATCGAGCAGTTCACTAATGCGTTTCGGTCCATATTCGGGATGCTTGCGGATGATGTCGTACAACTTGGTTTTTACTTCGATACTGAGATGTCGCATACCGAGATTAGTATATCCGTGCACCATCTCGCGTAAGTATTCGTAACCGCCTTCATCATAAATCTTTTTGTATTTGTAGTAGGTCGAAGGCGAAATACCAAACTCCTGACAGGCTTGAGCCACGGTAATATCGCTGTTTTTCACCCGCTCGAAGAGTTCCCGGAAGAAGTTCACCTTCACATCTACCGCTTCCATATTTTCTTTAATTGCCACCAGCGTGATGTCGTCGTTCTGTTCGTACTCTCCGGTAAAAGCGTGAATATCTTCTTTTATCTTTTTAACAAATTCCACCACATCCAGATGTCCATACCGCCGTATTGCTGCCAGGAACCGCTCTTCTCCGTACAGTTCCCGGCGGCTGTTCATCGCCTCGGTAATGCCATCGGTGTAAATAATAAGAATATCATCAGGATGAAGCCGAATACGGTCGTATTGAATGGTGCGATCGAACAGCTTGATGTCCGGTAAGCGAATACCAATAGGGAATCCGGGAGGATTCAGATAAAACGTTTCCTTGGTTTTTCCTCGATAAAGAATCATGGGGTTGTGTCCGGCACTGGCAAAACTAATCATGCGCTCGCGGGAATCCAGAATAATGTAGAAGGCAGTAACAAACATGCCTTTACGGATGTCATCAGTAATGAATGAATTTACCCGCGCCAGCACATCCGCAGGATTTTTATTTCCCCGGGCTTCCAGGCGCAGAGCGGTACGAATCATGGTCATCACCATAGAACCCGGTACACCCTTACCGGAAACATCTGCCACACAAATTCCAATGGTGTGGTCATCCACCTCCACAAAATCGAACAAATCGCCGCCCACTTCTTTGGCAGCCTGGTAGTAAGAGGTAATATCGTACCCTTTTACATTGGGGAAATCGTCCGGGAGCAACATTTGCTGAATTTCCTGGGCCACCTGCAATTCACGCTGGATGCGCTGTTGCTCCATTAAATTCGCCTGGGCTTCCCGGAATTTGGAGGTCATTTCGTTGAAAGCCTGGGCAATCTCCCCCAGCTCATCGCTGGCGTCGATATCCAGTTCGTCCTCATCCACAGTACCATGTCCCACGTCGCGTACCCATCCTGCCAGTTTGTGGAAGGGATCCATAATCAATGTAATGAGCACGTAAATTCCAAAATTACCCAGAATCAGGAAAAAGATGAGCAACAACAGAAGATTTCGCCGATTGATGCGTACCAGATGCTGGATGTATTTCTCATTAACAAATACATGGGTGTAACCGATGGGGGCTGTCGCCCCTTTTTTCAATACCACCGGATCTTTAAAATCGAAATAAATACTATCTTCGGCAAACTGATAGCGAATCACCCGGGTTTGTTCCAGTGTATCCACTTCCGACATCACCGGGGCAGTTAGTGGCTTCCCGATGATTTCGATTTTAACCGGATAGGATGCCAATACCGTATTGTTGGAATCGGTAATAAAGACCATGGAGACCAGTTCCGGATTGCTTTCTTTAATGGACTTGGCATTCTCGAAAAGCACCAGACTGCGCTCGGTGCTGATGGGTTCCCAGGAAATGTTGGCCAGATTTGTGCTCAACGTTTTGGCGGTGGTAAAAACGTTTCGATGCACATTATCGATAATCCGATTACTAAATATGATGTAAGAAATAATTGCCAATAATGTCATAACCAGGGAAGCACCCAGGGTAAATTTGGTACGAAGTGTCAGAGAGTTCCATAGAAGTACCGGTTTGGGTTGTTCTACCCGATCCCGATATTTGGTTAAACGGAGTTCGTTCCCACGGTTGGTCACATTGTATTTGATATCGTCCATCAGCTTGCGCATCATAAAGATGCCCAGCCCACCTTTCTTGCCGATGGACACATATTTTTCCAGATCGGGATTCTTGACCTGCCGGGGATCAAAACTAATTCCCTGATCAATCACCACCATCGTCCAGCTTAAACGCCGCACAATGGCACGAATGGTAATTTGACCATCCGACACATCCCGATATCCATGGCGGATAATATTGGTACACGCCTCATCCACCACCAATTTAAAGGAATTGATGATTTTGTCGGAAAAACGGTGCTTTTTACCAATTCGTTCGATAAAATCCCTTACCCGGGGAAGGTACGACATCTTCGCCGGGATAATTATTTCTTCTTTAACTACATTTTTAAACATAAGCCCATATCATCCTGAAATTTGTTCTTCCCTTTTATTTAATTTTCTCCTCCATGATTACTTTTTATAGGCTTTTGTATGTTTCAAACGTTCTTCCGCACTTTTAATATTATCCTGAAGTTTTTTGTTGTACGGATACTTTTTCTGCAACTCTTTCCAGATTTTTAACGCTTCCTCGTATTTTTCAATCAGGAACAAATCCACACCTTTCAGATAAAGCCGCTCGGATTCGGGATCCATTTCCTGTTTCACCACACCCATACCACGCTTGGTGCGCTCAATATATTGTTTTAGACGCTCATTGTTGGGATCCAGTTTCAACGCTTCTTCAAATAGTTTCAAGGCCTTCTGGTA
This sequence comes from Calditrichia bacterium, assembly GCA_026991005.1. The sequence goes on from JALXCH010000239.1 coordinate 14,498, forward strand.
CTCACCAAAATCGTAGAGTTGCAAAGCCTGCTGGATGTACTGCTGCAGTTTGATGCGATTGGCCAGGGTATTGATTTCTTTCTTCAATTCGGGATTTTCCGGTGCCAGTACCAGTGCTTCACTCAAAATCTGCAATGCTCCGGAATAATTCCCTTTCTGGAACTCTGCGCGACCCCGGGAAATCAGTTTACGCACCTGCTCTTCCAAACGTCGTTTGGTAGTGGCGATTGCTTCCAGAATAATGGGATCGTTGGGAGCGCGTTCCAGTGCCAGATTAAACTCGGTCAGCGCATTGGTAAACTGATTTTTCTGGAGGTACAGCTGCCCCTTTTCGAAATGCAACTTCACGAAGCGGCGATTCTCTTCGGCCAGCTCTTTATTCACGGCCCGGGCAATAGCTTCCTGCTGCCGCTTTTCCAGATCCTGCTGAATCAGCGTGTTGGTACTATCCAGCAATCGCAACCCGGTTTTATTAAAGGGATCTACCGAAATCACCTGCTGGAACTCTACATATGCATCAAAGAATCGTTGCTGCGCCAGATATTCTTTACCTTTTTTGAGGTGCTCTTTGATGAAGTTTTGCCGCTCTTCCTCTTTTGTGCGTTCTACCAGTTCTTTTTCCCATTGCTTTCGCTTTTCCTCAGCCAGCATAATCAGTTCTTGTCGGGATTTACCAATATCGAAGGTGAGAGAGAAGCGATGAGTGGGCGGGAAGTCCCCTCCCGCCATGCTGGAACCAAAGGAATAATCGATGCGGACAAAGGAATATTTGATTCCGGCCCCCAGAGCAAATCCGGCATTATCGTAACCCAGCCGTATCGAGCCAATACCCCGGAAAATGTACTCAGTACCCAGCCGAATGGAACCGCTCTCGAATTTGCTTTTGCCAAAGTCCAGCAACAAATTCACCTTTCCACCCGCACCCAGTTCAAATCCCTTAACCAATCCCAGCGTCCAGAAATACGGTTCATTATCCACCCGGGAACCCAGTTTCATATCCGGAGACACCAGATTGCGGAAACTAAATCCAAATCCCAGGTTACGCAGAAATTTGCTTTCCCATTCCGGGCGGTACATCAATCCAAAATCCAGTCCCAGCCCGGTGGCATTCTGATTAATCAACGAAAAACTCTGCCGCCGGAATTTAAAGGTTAAACCGCCGTACAACCGGAAAGGCAATTTTTTAGCGTAAGAAATATAGAGCTCATCTTCTTCGTAATTCATGCTACCCAGCACCACATTGTGCTCCGAAACGTACGGCACATCATCAGTACCCACCCGGGTAAATCCAATTCCCACCGTACCGTAATTCAGAGTGGGATAGGCAAATCCCACAAAATCGTACATGGTCCCTTCAAAAAGCTGATTATGGAAGAGGGTAAAGCTGGTTCGGGGAATAATTTCCAGCCCGGCGGGATTCCAGAAAACAGCGGTAGGGTCGTTTGCCATGGCCACATAAGCCCTTCCCAGACTCAGCGCCCGGGCACCGGCTCCAAAGCTCAGATTCATGGTCGTCCCATACTCCCCATCGGACTGCGCCAGTGCAGGAACCATATTCCCCCCAATTAAAAGTAAAAGCAGACTGATGATTCCGATAATCATGTTTTTCATGTGTCTCATGTCCGCATCATTTATTTGATGTACGCTACTTTGGTTTTAAAAGATCGGGTCTGGCCGTTTTTGTACCGCACTTTCAGAATGGCCAGATACACCCCATTGAGCACTTCGCGTCCCACATTATTCTTTCCGTCCCAGGTAATCAACCCATCGTACAATTTGTTGCCTTCCGGTAAGCTCACGCTGTGCGAATACACCAGACCACCCATCAACGTGTAAATGCGCAACTCTGCAGTACCGGCATCCTCTGCCCAGAAGACAAATTTAGTTATAGGCACGGTGCTCCCAAACGGATTGGGATAGTTGCCAAAAATTTTCTCCACCTCTTTTGCTACCACAGTCACGTGCATGGAACTTCCCACAGGATTATCCGGGGAGAAAATTCGCCCATCCGGATCTACCACCTGCACCGGATTCTCCCGACTGTGTTCGTAAGCTGTAATGCTCCCCACCTGAATGGAGAAGCTCTTGTTCGGTGCATTACTGGCAATATCGACGTACACCACCAGAGAATCCGTACTGCCCGGATCAATTTGCATAATGTTACTGAACGAAATAGGAATGGGATTGCTCATTCCACTGGTAATGGGAAGCTCGGCAAATACTTTCGGCTCACCATTTCCCTTCTTCAGGGAATGGAAATAAGCGGGATTCGCCAGAACGATTCGACTTACCAGATTTTGAGGATTATTTATCGGCATTCCGTTCTGATCCAGAACCGCTATACTTAAACTATCCACATGAATGGTGGAAGCATACTGGGAGAATTTCTCGTTGAAAAAGGTAAGTCCCAGCACCGGATAGTTTTTACTGCCCTGGCGTTTGATACTATCCAGCCCACCACCAAACGTCTTTTCCAGATCGAATTTGTTCACGACCAACCGTCGAATTTCGGTGGCAATGGAGAGGGAAGCCACACTGGAGGACGTATCCAGGGTTGCGGGTTGTTGTTTGTTCACATCCAGGGGTACTTCTTCGTAACTTACCCGAATGTTGGTATTAATCAGGCGGTCGGGAGTTCGCAGCGTCCACACCACCGAATCTGGATAGTTAAAGGACATGACCTCTGCACCGGAGACAATCTCCAATCCGTCGCTCTCCACCAGTTCCAGTCGAATTTTCCCCGTACCGGTAGCCGCAGCATAGCCTTTATTGATGGGTCTGGCAGTAATGCGGAAATTCTGGTTAAACGACAATCGATAACCGCCAATGGTGTCGGGTTGGCCCACTACGTGCAGGCTCAAACCCAGAATGGCTTCTCGTTCCACTCGCAGAGTTCGTTCGGTGGAATCGGCAAACTGATCGCCGCTATTTTCATCCTGCGCCCAGGTCACTACCCGGAATGCCACATCGCGGTAAGTGGAGATGCTTCCTGCAGAGGGAGCGGTAACCTGCCAGGTGACCACTTCGTCCGCATAGGTCTTTATGGAATCGGCTACATGGAAGCCGGGATTGTTCAGGAACTGGATACGGGCAAACCGCTGCGAGGCAATTTGCTCCGAAGTATCCACCAGCGCCTGGACTTCAAACGTCTGTCCGGTACTCACCGTAGCCGGGAAGTTCACGGAAGTAATTTTAATCTCCGGTCGCGCCTGGATTTGAATGGTCATTTCCAGTTCGGGATTGATGACCTCTACCGGTTTGTGGGAGAGGCTATCCATGGGTCGCTGGGCAAATTCCACTCGCAGGAAAGAGGTAGTTAATAAATTGCTCAGTTGATTTTCCAGCGATTGAATCTGATCATCAATCACATCGGCAGCAAAGAGGGAAGCTCCCCCTGCGGCACTGTTAAGCTGCTGATACTTCTTCTGCTTCAAATCCTGAATTTTACGCATAATCGCCACAACCTGGGCGTTGCTATCCACACGCACCGTCCAGCTCACCGGTTGCCCAATGGTAAACGGTTGCACGGCTGCACTTTCCAGCTGGAGTAAATCCCCCGGCACCAGCTTAAGCTGCCCGGTACCCAATAGCAGGTTGTGCCCGGAATTGCTCACGGTTGCCTGGAAGGTGAACCGCTGTCCGTAGCTCACGGTACTGTCTCGCGCTCCCGGAGGATCGGTAATTTGAGCCTGCAACTGGAGCAGCGGTCGCGGCAAGGTTTTGAGATAAGCAGAAGCACTCTCTTCCACCACACTTCCATCCAGCGAAGAGGTGGCCTGCACCCGCACCTGAATGACCAGCGAATCGGCGGTGGGAGTATCGGGTGCTTTCAGGAACCAGCGCACCTGGTTGCTGGCAGGAATGGGTTTGGTGAGGGTATCCACACCGCTAATTTGCGGAGGTAAAATTAAAGTTGCCTGTCGGTTGAGCGAGAGGAACGGTGAAATGGCAACCTGCACAACGAGCTCGATGCTATCCTGCAATGTAGAAGCCAGCATCATGGTGCTGTCCGGCAGCGGGGAATTCGGGAAATAGAAGGCAGAAATTTCCACCGTACCCTGGTCGATCACATGCACCAGTAAAGAATCGCTGTGCTGGTTGTTGTGCAACATTACCGGTTGGGCGGTGTTGCTGTCCCCGGGAAGCGCCGCGTAACTCACCTTCAAATAAGCGCCTTCGGGGATGGCAGCCGCTGGTGCGGTAACTTCCCACTGTACCGTACTGGAATCGCTGGTGAACGATTGCACGCTATCGCCACCGGTTAGGGTGAATCCCGCCGGTAATTCAATGCGTAATTTTCCGGTACTATCGTACCCGGCTTCACCCCGATTCGCCACCTGGGCCTGCAAAGAGAATTGCTGCTGCTGCGCCACCGTATCTACACTGCTCAGGCTTAGCACCAGCTCAGCAGGCCGCTGCACAGTAACCCGGGCATTATCATCGATAGAGGGAAGGATGGACACCGAATCGCCGGTAAGCTGGGAGAAAGCTCGGTCGATGCGCACCTGGTAAAGGGCATTCCCGCTCACGGAAGGTGCCACCGCATTCAGAAGCACTTCCTGAGCACTACCGGCACTCAGGCTCAATCCCGTCACACTATCCTGTACCGTTCCGTTGTACAGCAAAGAAACGCGCATATTGGTGATGGCATCCTGCCCATTATTCCGCACCCGGGTGCGAATTCGGAAACTCTGCCCGTAATTCACAAACAGAGGATGCACCAGGGAACTGCTATCCACCTCGGTGGCCACCACCTGCACCGAAGCCGGGCGGAGCACATCGATGCTATCCAGCACGGCGCTGGTATCCCGTAAAATCACCTGAGGCATTAACGTATCGCGATAGGTGGTTATGGCGCGGGCAAATACCCGACCTACCGGTGCCTGTCCCGATAAATTAAGTTGCCCCTGCAAGGAATACACTTGCCCCGGTGCCAGTTGATGGGGGAGCAACGTATCCAGCCCCGAGACCGACCACAGAGAGCTGACATCCAGCGTATCGCCCAGGCGGAAAATGAAGCTCACATCCGTCAGCTCGCCCACACTCTCGCCCAGGTTCTTAACATCCAGAGAAAGCGGCATGTTGGTTTGTCCGGGAACCGCCTGAGGTATCAGGGCAAGCGATTGAGCACGCACATACGCCGTATCCAACACGGTAAACAAATCCGAGAGCACGATATGTGCGGAATCCCGGTCGCCGGTCTCCAGCACTCCCTTCAAATGGAGATGAATCGGGTACTGCGTAGCAGCGAAACCGGCAGGAATCCCGATTGATTTAAAATTGATGCGCACGGTATCCTGTGCCGCACCCGGTAGGAAGTAATTCCCCACCGGATAAGCCGTAAGCGTTGTATCTGCCGTGTGAATTGCCAGATAGGAAGAATCGCCCAGAATCGTGATTCCGGAGACACCGGTATCCACAACGCTTACCTGGAATTGAATTCTTTGCCCGGCCAAGGCTCGCGGCGGCTGCAAACTGCTGCTTAAATAAGCAATGTGCGCCGCAGAGAGAACTCGTAACCAGGCACCTTTAATCATTTCGTCTGTGAAGATTCCACTTCCCGTGGCTTTAATATGCCCATTCACATAGTATTTACCTATGGGAATGATGTTCGCCGGTAAATCGAACTGGAATTTCAGGGTTACAAATCCCTGGGCGGGAATGGTGGAAATCGTATCCACCCGCACCAGATGTAAATCGGAGGGAGAGATTACCGTTCCGTTCTGGAAATTCACCAGATTAAGATAGGTTCCTACCGAATCGATGGTCAAATCTTCCGTGATGGTGGAACTCACATCCATAACCAATTCCACCCCGGTGGCTCCTTGTAGCACACTCAAGGTGTCGCCCACAACCGAACCCGAGAAGTACAGCCGTTGAATATTGATGGAACCTCCTACCGTTAATGGATTAGCAGCATAGACTTTTTCGAAGATTTCCCCATGTACCATGCCATACAGGAAGAATTCCGTGCTGTACTGACCATCCGGGAGGTTCACATTAAGCGGTTTAAATACTAGTTGAGTTACACTATCGGGATAGATAACCACCCCACTATCCGGATTCAGAGTAGTCCTGCTTCCGGCTACCGAAGGGATGGTGAAACGGGTCGAATCCGGATTCAGCACCACCTGACTGCTTCCGGTGTTTACCACCTGAAGTTTAAACACAATGTTTGCGTGGGAAGAATCGGTAAGGGTGCTGGGAGTCAGGCTGTTATCCACATATGAGATTCGAGGTGGGGTTAAAATGGTAAAGTCAGAACTCCAGCTCGAAGTATCCTGGTACACAAAGAGACTATTCAGATCAGAATATTTAATTCCCAGAGCGAACTGGAGCGTATCGTTGAAATCGTACGTTTGCGGATAGCGAATCAGGTACTTCAGTACTTTGACAGCACCTCCACCTAACATGAAAGGAGTGGAGAACCCGTGGGGAATCAGATTTATTTCCACTGTTCCGTTACGGGTAAGTACCGTATCCAGGGTTAACCGGGCACGCGCTTCTCCGGTATTTTTAAG
>JALXCH010000240.1 GCA_026991005.1 Calditrichia bacterium
AGGCGTCCAGCGACACCTGCATGGTGGAAGGAATGAGACTGTCCTTCAGCACCCAGGCGGGATTGTACGGTTCCCCCCGGTTAAGCGAAGGAGCAAAGTGTCCGCTGGCATCGTGCAGAACCGTGCCATCACCTTCATCCAGGTGCAAGAGCAGACGGGTGTGATCATCAGCCATGAGATGGAGTGTCGTGGGCGAAACGGTAAATTCCTCTGTGTAGCGCGCCACATCGGAGATGCGAATTTCATCCAGATAACAATTACAATACTGCATGTAGCCACCATCGTATTTGGCAGCAATATTCAGCGCATTGTCGAAACCGGCATTGGTCAGGTCCCAGTACAGGCTGTGCACTGCATCCACCACTTTGCCGTTAATAAACAGCCGTGCCGTATCGCCATCGCAGGATACCGCCAGATGGTACCAGGTATTCAAAGAACAATCTTCTCCGGGACCATCGCTACGCAATTCCCGCAGATGGCTACTCCCACCCAGCGAAGCAAATCCCACACTGTAATCGGCATAAGAGCTGCTTCGGATGTAAATTTCAAACTGATCGTGCCGGTAGAGGATGTTGTCCGTCCCGGTACGCGATTTCACATTCAGAACCAGCTCAATGGTCCAGGTTGCCCCCAGGTCTAACTGATCGTTGGAATCGGGAATAAAGAAGGAGTCGTTTGTTCCATCGAAACTCAACAAATAATCGTGCACGGGCATGATATCCTGGGTTACGGTAATTATCTGGGGTGAACCGTTTTCTCGCAGTTGTCCGGCCACGGTAATCTGTGCCGAACGCAGGCTGCCGCTGGTATTGGGCGTGGCGGTGATGGTAAAACTGCCCGGAGTAGTTCCCGAAGCGGAGGAGACGCTCAGCCAGTCAGCATTTTCGCTTACCGTATAATCGAAGCAGGAGCCGCTGCCGCTGTTGAACACTTCGATGGGTGGACTTACCGCACCGTAAGGAGAAGCCGTCCATTCCGTACGGCTAACCGAAAGCGTGGGCGGGTCCAGATCCACAATCACCGATCGCCATTTGGAATAGGGCCACCACTTTCCATCCCGGTACGCCCGCACCCGATAATAGTACCGACCGTTGCTCTTCCCCGGCACCACAAAAAAGGTGTCGGTTAAAGAGGTGGTTAAAGTGTGCCAACTAATATTACTGGGAGTTCCGGTTCCTTCATCAATTTGAAATTTCTGGGCGTTCAGGCGGGGAGAGACCTGCCAGCTAACTGTGTAGGTACCGGTGTGGTTGGTACCCATCCCATTCACCACAGGAATGGGCAACACATCCAGCACCACGCCATTAATGGTGGACCAATACACACCACCGGAATAAAATCCGTCGCTGATGTCGTACCAGGCGTCTCCGCTTCCGCCCCAGCCCATATTCAAATGGTAGTATTTTTGTCCCCCGTAATTGTAGCGAATGCCATCCACATTAATGGAATGCCCTACCCCGCTGCTGCTTTTAATGGAAAGCTGGGTGGGACGCCGGTCCAGCAAATTATCGTTTAGACGAGACCAGAAATTGCTACTGCTTCGGTAAACATACACGCCGGAATGGCGAAAATAGGAATAGAGCGCATTGGGGACATCCTGAGTGGAAGCGGTGGAACCGTTGTAACCATATTCCATGTCCACCGCCACTCCGCAATGATAGGTTAATTTCCCTGCCGCTTTACGATTCGCCGAACGAGAACCCCAGGAATAGGTGTAAAGCATCAGTCCCCACTGGTAGTAGGTGGAACTAAAATTCACATAGTGGTAACGTCCATTTTCGTAATAAGAGTGGGAACCGGTTCCCACGGGGGGCCAGTCATAATATTT
>JALXCH010000241.1 GCA_026991005.1 Calditrichia bacterium
TTGGTGATGACCCGGATGTTTTTTTCCACAATATCCGGGAGAATTTCTTTCATCAGGGGAATCAAATCCCGGGCATACCCCAGTTTGGGATTACGCATGCGCTGTTTTTCCATGATGGACATGGTGACTTCCGCAAGGTAATCCATTACCAGATAATCGATAGGACCCTTCCGCACCTGATCGATGGGCGCATCGATGCGGTCTCCCCAGAATCCCTGCCCCGAAGCAATGCGAATGCTCTTTTTTTTCATGGTTACCTCATTTTTGCTCTGTGAAATAATTCTTTTCCAGTAATCTACGTAAAAATCTCAACGTTTTTTAATTTGTTCTAATGCGGTACTTCTTTGGTGTTCATCATCCCTGATGGTCTCACTTTCCCGGAAATCGCTATTTCAATATACAGTAAAATTTTAATGATTATTAGCAAATTATTTTTTGCACAAACATAGAAGTAAATTCCAAATATCAAAAAACAAAAAAACCGCCACGTCTGAACAGATTCCTTTGGGACATGCAACGACCGCAACAATTTTTCGGAAAATGTTGCACAAAAAAATAACCAAAATTCGTGTTTAGATTTGTTGCAATTCAAGGTAATCCGGTCTCAAGGATGCTGTGCATTTATCCTGTCAAAAATGGCAACTGAGAATGTGCACGGTCCAAAATGATTCAATATTATTAATTCAAAATTTTCAAATATTTCTGTCGTCCTTACAGGACTCAAAAATGGTGGGTGATTTCCATTTCTGTCGGCCACTCCGTGGCCTCTCACCCTGCCAAGGGAAGTGACTTTTTTTAACGGAAACAAAGTATTTACACCACTAGTCCGTATGGATTTAATAATTCATAATTCTTAATTCAAAATTCAAAATTCCATCTGTGTCGCCCTTTCAGGGCTCAATTTTTGGGTGGTCTCTGTTTCCAGGGCTTCGCCCTGGGCTGTTCCTGTGTGAGTGCTTCGCACTCCTGATGCAATGAAATTCATTTCTAATTATAAATTTATCACCTTTTCTGTGTAATCTGTGGTTTCTGTGGTTTTAATATCTCCTCCATCTTCTGTGATTGCAAAAATGGGGTTAAAATGCAAGGTTATTTCCCGAACAATAACTGCCATAATTTGCCTCTTTTCCGCGGTTTCAGTATCTGGCGGATTTCCGGAAGTTTCTGATAGGCCGCATCTTCGCCGGCTTGCACCAATTCGGTCATTTTCTGAAAATCGTACCAGTAAAAATTTCCCACATCGGGTTGAATCAGCACATCGGCCTGGGCAGCAATTTCGTTACACAGCACCTCGGAAGTTACCGCACTGGAACGGAAGAGAATATCGAACACATTCTCGAATTCATTTTGCGGCTTGATTTTTTGCCGCACATCTACGGCAATCACCCGATCTGCCCCCAGCTGAAAGGCATAATTGATGGGCAGGGAATACGCTACTGCCCCGTCCACCAGCAAGTAAGAATTGTAAGGCACCGGAGGTAGATAGCCAGGAATGGAACTGCTGGCTTTCACCGCTAACTGGATGTCGCCCTCGGTAAATAGTACCGGCTTTCCGTACACCAGATCGGTTGCCACACAGGCAAAAGGAATTGCTGTGTCCCGGATATCTCCGTTTTTCAGCAAAAATCCCATCGCATGTCCCAATCGGTCATCTTTCAAAATGGACTGCCGGGAGACAATCATATTCAACAGAATACGTTTCACCAGATTTCGAGCAATCTGGTGGAGGAAATCATTTTCGTGTTTATCGCTTCCGCGGCGTTCCAGAACATCCACACGTAAATCGGCATATTCGTGGCTCCGGAAAAATTCCTGCACTCGATTTTC
>JALXCH010000242.1 GCA_026991005.1 Calditrichia bacterium
TTTTATAATTTGGAACTTGTTATTTGTTATTTGGAATTTGTTATTTGTTATTTGGAATATAATTTATTAACATGCATATTTCCATTATTATATTCATAATACTTACATAATGATTGTTTTTAAAATTCCATTCCCCAGGGTTGTCTTACTGACTTGCAAAAATCTGTTAGCTGATATAATTTTTGTTGATTAATAAAACAAACGAGGGGTTTATGAAATGGGTAATTGCCGGGGGCAGCGGCTTTATTGGTCGTCATATCTTGCAATATTTCAGTGGGCAAGATACCCAACTGATGGTTTTAACCCGCAATCCCGTTCGAGCGGAAAAGAAGCTACCTATTCCGGGAATTCGCTGGGTGGAATGGGATGGGCAAACTTCCGGTAATTGGGTGACTGCTCTGGAAGGGACGGATGTGGTGGTAAATCTCGCCGGGCACCCTATTGCTGGCCTGTGGACGGTATCCCGCAAACAGGCCATTTACCATTCCCGGATTAACAGCACCCGTGCTCTGGTAAAAGCCCTGCGGGAAGTTGAAAACTCACCACAAACTTTTATCCAGATATCCGCTACCGGATTTTATGGCGAGCGGGGCAATGAAATCCTTACCGAAGAAAACCGGCAGGGAAGTGGTTTTCTGGCAGCAGTTGTAGATGAGTGGGAAGCCGTTAGCCGGAAAATTGAAGAAATGGGGATTCGCCGAATTATCCTGCGTGTGGGAGTTGTACTGGGAAAAGACGGCGGATTATTACCGTTTTTGCTACCGTCATTTAAGTGGTTTTTAGGGGGCATGCCCGGAGATGGCAGCCACTGGTTCTCCTGGATTCATGTGAAAGAAATTCCTCGAATACTGGAATTTATCCTGCATCACCCAACGCTAACCGGAATTATGAATGCTGTTGCTCCAGAACCGGTACGATTTAAAGAATTCTGCCAAACTCTGGGCAAAGTAATGAATCGTCCCTGCTGGGTAAGAATCCCCAGATTCCTTATTCGTTTATTCCCCGGACGTCAGGGAGAAGAAATGGTATTGGTCAGTCAGCGGGTTGTACCGGCTCGATTGGAACAGTTTGGTTACCAATTTCAATTTCCAGCTCTGTTTACAGCCTTGTCAGAAATCTTTAATAAACAGGGTGTTCCAGGAACCCTGGATAAACTGGAGTAAATGAATTTGGCTTTAATTTTAGCAAACACAGAAACCAAGAAAAATTTTAAAACCACAAAGAACACAGAAAACACAGAAATAAAATTAAAATGTACGCTCCTTTCATAGGGATTTCCTTGGGACAAAGCCCGTCCGCTCTCAGAGCCCGTACCGGGCAGGATCTTTCGGATATTCCACAGGATGTAATGCACGGGTAGGATCCTACGGATGAATGCGCGGGCATGAGGCTGTGTAAAAATGGAAATTGGAAAATGAAATGGAGATTAAACCTTGTGATGAGTTTAATCTTTTACAAAACGGGCCCAGATTCAACTGAATTCAAATGGTGCTTGATTTTCAACCATAGTTTGGCTAAAATTGTGAAAAATAAGAAGTTGTGGAAATGACGTATCCGGATGTTCGAGAAGGTGTAACCCGAGTTCTTGATTTTCTTCTTCTATTAGTATCGCTTCTGGCAATTATTTCGTTGATTGCTGAATATGGCTTTTATCTTTCCCCCTCCCAGGAGATGTTGATTCACCGCATCAATGTAATTATTGTTTGGTATTTCGTGTTGCAATCCTTGCTGAGATTATTGCTGGTATCGCACAGATGGACTTACTTTAAAAGTCACTGGTTCGAGTATTTAATCGTTTTGCTTATTCTTTCCGAAACTGTTGTTTTTGTCCGCCACACCGGGCTGGGAATTGTACGCCAGTTTCTGAGCGGTAAAGGTGTGGTTCAAATTACCAAGATTTACATTATTGCCTTTCAGGTTACGATTTTACTTTCGCTCCTTTCCCATAGTCCTGTGCTGAATCAGAAAATCGCTTCGTACCGTTTCCATCCTGCTCAAATATTAATGGGCAGTTTTCTTGTCATTATTTTAATTGGTACGGGACTATTGCTTTTACCCCGGGCAGTGGCGCCAGGCCGCACACTCTCTCCCCTGAATGCCTTGTTTACCGCCACCAGTGCTACCTGCGTTACCGGGCTTGTTGTGGTGGATACCGGCACCCATTTTAGCCGGTTGGGGCAACTGATTATTCTGGGACTGATTCAGCTGGGGGGATTGGGGTTGATGACCTACGCTTCGTTCTTTACACTTATCCTTCGCCGCAGCATTAGTTTGCGAGAAAAATCGTTGCTTCGCGATATGCTTAATTACGAGAACATCGGGTTAATTTCCCGCCTACTTACTTCCACCGTGGTATTTACCTTTCTCATCGAAGCATTCGGTGCGGTATTGTTGTTTCTGGGATTTTCTGGAATGCCGCTCCCCCTGGGAGAGCGCATTTACTCCGCGATTTTTCACAGCGTATCAGCGTTTTGCAATGCAGGATTTTCCCTCTACTCCACGAGTTTTATGGGTTTTCAGGAAAATTATCTGGTGGTTCTAACTCTGGCAACGTTGATTATTCTAGGTGGTGTTGGTTTCCCAGTGCTGGTGAATCTTTTGGGAAAATGGGATGCCCACTTTGCACCCGGGCGACGCTGGCTTTCGGTGCAAACGCGGTTAGTACTGGGAATTTCCGGCGTTTTATTAATTGTAGGAACGCTGTTTGTGCTTTATGCCGAAAATCAGGGCGTGTTGGCCGGATTAAGCTGGCCCCATAAAATTTTGAATGCGTTTTTTCAGTCCGTTACCACCCGAACTGCCGGATTTAATACGGTGGACATTAGTATGCTCACCGCTCCCACAGTTCTCCTTTTTCTCATGTTGATGTTTATCGGAGCATCGCCCGGTTCTACTGGGGGCGGTATTAAAACTACCACAATTGGCATTTTATTCGCCGGTGTGTTTTCCGTAATTAAAGGAAGAAACCGAATTGAACTGTTTCACCGCAATATCCCCTTTACCGTATTAAATCGGGCACTGGTGATTTTAATTTTCTCCATCACTTTTGTTTTTGTGAGCATTCTGATTCTCTCTTTTACCGAAGATTTACCGTTGCTGGATATTATCTTCGAGGAATTTTCAGCTTTTGGCACGGTGGGACTCTCCCGGGGAATTACCCCGTTCCTGAGTGAAATTGGGAAATGGGTGATTATTGTGTCCATGTTTTTTGGCCGGCTGGGAGCGCTAACCATTTCTCTGGCTATTACCGCTCCCCGAGAAATTTATCATTACGATTATCCTTCGGAAAATGTCATGGTTGGGTAAGAATTTCGGCAAATTAGGGAAGTTGTTGATAATTTAATTTTGATAATAAACCATTGGTTTTACAATTATATAAAACAATCTGAAAAATCAGAATTCGGACAAGTTTTTTTGACACAAAGTTTAAAAATTAATTTTGTTAGCACTTTTTTACACTTAAATTTACAGGGAGCAGTTTTAATTTTTTAATTTTAAACAAATAAAAGGAGGTTAATATGAGGTGGTTGATTGTCGTGTTGATGGTTGTCGGGTTATTGGGAGTTTATGTAACTCCTTCTTCGGCACAAATGGAAATTGGTAAAGGTGTGATGGCCGGTTTAAATCTGGCAAATTTGGGCGGCGATGATGTGGAAAATGTGGATACCCGGACGGCGTTTAAAGTAGGTGGTTTTGTTTCATTCCCGGTATCCGAAACTGTGAATATTCGACCGGAAGTTTACTATACAATGAAAGGTGCCACGCAAAAGTTTGATTATATGGGAACCACGGTGAAGTTGACGTATAAGTTGTCCTACGTGGAAATCCCGGTTTTGCTTCGTTTAAATTTACCCCTGGAAAATGCCAGTGTATTACCGGGAATTTTTGTGGGGCCGGCTCTGGCAATTAAAACCGGGGGAAAAGTAAAAGCGGAAGCGGAGGGCCAGAGTGAGGAAAGTGATATCGAAGATATGAAAAGTATGGATTTTGGCGTGGTGTTTGGATTGGGAGTGAATGTAAGCGGTTTTATGCTGGATGTACGGTATAACCTCGGACTTACCACCATCGACGATTCAGCGGATCCCGATGACGTGAAAAATAGAGTCCTTTCCTTTAATATTGGGTATGGATTCTGATTCTAATCTTTTTTATGAATTAAAGCCTGTTCTTCTGGAATGAGGAACAGGCTTTTTTATATTTAAGTTTGAATTAGGATGCAAAGAGTATTTAATTAAAGAAAATTTAGCTAAAGGAGACAACGTGGCTTCTGTAGAACTTCGTAATGTAACCAAAGTGTACGACAACCAGGTAACGGCGGTAAAGAATGCCAACCTCACGATTCGGGATCAGGAGTTTGTGGTGTTGGTTGGGCCTTCCGGTTGTGGTAAATCCACGTTGCTGCGGATGATAGCTGGATTGGAAGATGTAACCTCGGGAGAGATCTTAATTGATGGGAAAGTGGTCAACGATGTTCCGCCTAAAGATCGCGATATTGCCATGGTGTTTCAGAACTATGCCCTTTATCCCCACATGACGGTATTCGATAATATGGCGTTTGGACTGAAATTGCGTAAATTTCCCAGAGAAGAAATTCGCAAGCGGGTTCAGGAAGCCGCAGAGATTCTGGATATTGAGAAATTTCTGGATCGTAAACCCTGGGCACTTTCGGGAGGGCAGCGCCAGCGGGTGGCGGTGGGACGGGCAATTGTTCGCAAACCGAAAGTGTTTTTATTCGATGAACCCCTTTCGAATCTGGATGCGAAATTACGGGTGCAGATGCGCATCGAGATTAACAAATTGCATCACCGGCTGAAAACGACCATGATTTACGTGACCCACGATCAGATAGAAGCCATGACCATGGGCGACCGAATCGTGGTGCTTAAAGAGGGTGTAATTCAGCAGGTGGATACCCCACTGAATCTGTATAATAATCCGGTAAACCAGTTTGTCGCGGGATTTATCGGAAGTCCCGCTATGAATTTTGTGGAAGGGGAGTTGCTGGGAAACGGCGAAGTGCAGTTCCATTCTGAATTGTTTCGCTTTGCAATTCCCCAACCAATGCAGGAAAAATTACGGTCGTTTGTGGGGCAGCGGATTATTCTGGGAGTGCGTCCGGAACATATTTATGACCGAAATTTAGCGGGGGAAAAATCTGTTAGTAATCCCATGGATATTCGCGTGGATGTGGTAGAACCCGTGGGAAACGAAATTTTTGTTTATTTTTCCGATTCCCAGAAAAGTTATTGCATGCGCATGGATCCTGTGCGCCTTTCCCGTCCGGGAGAAACAGTCCAGGTGGTTCTGGATATGGAAAAAATGTACTTCTTTCACCCCCAAACCGGTGAACGAATCTAATTTCATAAAAAGAACAAATTCCAAATAACAAATTCCAAATAACAAATCCCAAATTTCAAAGAGAAAATAGGAAAGAGAAAAGAGGAAAGAGGAAAAAAATCCGAATCAGACGAACCTCTCTTTTCCACTCAGTCCTCCTTATTTCCCCTATTTCCCCTATTTCCCCTATTTCCCCTATATACTCTATTCCCCTATTCCCTTTATATTTCCCATAAACCTGCTACTCCTTCACTCCACTTCCTCCACCCGCTCGCGGAAGGTAATTCCTTCTTTTTTAAGCTCTTCCAGTACCGGTTGATAAATTGCAGGATGGGTGGGAATCTGGCAACCGGTAATTGGGAGTTGACCGGTGAGGATGAGCTTGGTAGCCAGTGCTGCGGGGAGTCCCACTGTTTTGGAAATGGCAGTTAACCCTCCGGGTTCCCCGTATTCCACCATGGTGGAAATGTAGCGTTTCCGGGTTCCATCCGAGAATTCGGCAATGATGCGGTTGACCAGAATAACCATGTCCCGGGCATCTTCGGGCAATTTTAATTTGCGATTTAACAGATCGATGAGCACCTCTGCCGAAGTGCGGAACGGTTTTCCGATTTTTTCTGAACTAAACAATCCCAGCCAGCGCAAATTTTCCATAATTTTTCCTGTGGGATTAATGTTCAGAAAGTGTGCTAACCGTTGTTCCAGATTGGAACCCGAGGCGTTAATGGGCAGGAACATTTCCACCAGTTCCCGATAACTGCGGTTTTCCAGACCCGGAATTTGCATGGTCTCGTTGGGGAGTCCCAGCCGTACAATTTGCAGCCAGGTTTCACTCCATCCGGGATAGCGCAACGTTCCACGAATCATGGTCTTAACATCGTTCAATCCGTACAAATCCAGGTACACCAGAGAATCCCGATTGGGGTAGGCTTCCAGAACTCCCACGCCATCCACCGATACCGACCAGGTGCGTTGGAATACTCCGTGGTAAGGTAGAATTTTAATATGCGACTCTTCCATATATTGTGCTCCGTGCTCACCCGCCATCACCACATTGCGCGGATTCCAGGTAATGCAGTAGCGCAGGGGATTGGTGGAAGCCT
>JALXCH010000243.1 GCA_026991005.1 Calditrichia bacterium
TTGGGATGCTGGGCATCCGCAGCCAGCAACATACGGTGAAGCTGATTTTCGAACACCCGATAAGCCAGTCCAATGCGGAAGTTGAGTGGCATGGGCCAGCGGTCCATTTCCAGCAGCGCGGGGATACGACCATTATTTCCGGAAGCTGTGGGATCGGGGTCATACAAAACACGGGAATTGTCGCCATCCATGCGCATTTTGGTGCCGAAATTGGTCATGGACATTCCCAGCAGCAGACCTTTAAAGGGCGTTACATAAAACACGCCCACATCCACGGCAAAGCCTGTTGCTGCCATATCCCAGATTGCTTGCCGTACAAATTTGCCGTTTATGCCCAGGGAAAACCGATCCGTCAGGCTAAAGGAATAAGCCAGACTGATGGCAAAATCTCCGGCTCGGAAGGTCTGGCCGGTGCCGTCCGGTTCTTCCAGGGTGGTAACCTCCATTTCATCCATGCTTAAAGCAGTAATACTGAAACCCACCGTACCCCAACGCCCCATGCGGAAAGCCGCACCCAGAAAATCGAAACGCGTATCGGCAATCCACTGGGTATGATTGAAGATGATTCCGTGCCGTTTCAATCTGGCCAATCCACCGGCGTTCCAGTAAATGGCGCTGGGATCATCAGCCACAGCGGTGAAGGCGGTTCCCATAGCCAGAGCGCGGGAACCGACGCCGATTTCCAGGAAGGTAGCTGCCGTGGTTCCCCGCTTGGAAACGTTGTTTCGGTAATTCTGCGTCTGGGCTGGCAACAGGTGGATTCCCATCAGAAGAAGGATAGTGCAGGTAATAAAAACCCTGTTTTTCATCAGAAACCCCTCTTTATGTAATTTTCTTTTGTTCCCGCGAAACAGGCTGAAAACACCAAAAACCATTTCAAAGTCAGTGAAAAAATTCATGGTTCAATCTTCTGCTTTTTAATTCAATCTGTTCATTTTACTCTGCTCACAGTACCGCACTCTGTTGGTAAATGCTGTTATTTTATCGCTTCCCGTGATTCAGTGCGGCCTTACTTTATCACGGCAAACTTTCCGATGTGAGTCCCAATTCCCGGCGCATCCACGTGGTAGATGTAAACGCCGTAGGCAATCTCCATTCCGTCATCCGAAATCAGATTCCAGGATTCCGCTCCGTTTTCCACCGGGCTATCGTGATGGATGGTTTTCACAAGAGCACCTGCCATGGTGTAAATCCGGATGGTACACTTCGCCGGTAAATGAATGAAGTCGATTTTGCGTTCGCCGCGACCGGAACCAAAAAGGGTTCGCCGCTCCCAGGCCGCCGCACCGATGTAAGGATTGGGTACCACGCGAATATTTTTCAACTGCTCTCGGGCCAGATTCTTATCCTCCCGAGCAGAATGGGTGGTAAACCGGAAGTAATCGCCTTCGTGGAACGGTTTGGTTACCCGGATGCGATAGCGATCGCCAGCCTGCGGTTCCACTGGCGTTTCCCCGGGATTCACCGGCGGGAAGTAGGTCACATCCCAGGCAAATTTGTACATGGTGCCC
The DNA here is from genome assembly GCA_026991005.1 of Calditrichia bacterium. Next base: position 1,512 of record JALXCH010000243.1, read on the forward strand.
ACAAACTCGATGATGGTCAATGAATCGCCAACGGAAAGCTCACCGTCTCCATCTTTATCCCAGATTTCGAACTCGGCATCGTAATCGTACGTCAAATTGTGAATTTTAAATTTTACGGGAATTTTGAAGTTATAGGACGTATCCACATAATCATCGTAAAAAGTAATTTCGTAATCCGATGGCCAGGGAGTGGACAGCACGGCAAAAGCTTTGTGTTTTTGTACATGAATGTCCAGATTGCTGTTGCCCACCAGCCAGCCAGTCTGCTCCCGATCGATGTCGATGGTTGTATCGTTGCGGAAAGTAACCACCA
>JALXCH010000244.1 GCA_026991005.1 Calditrichia bacterium
AATTTCAGCATAATTAAAACTCGCATCATCAATGAATTCTTAATCAAAGCAGAAAAATCGTTAAAAATGTTCGTTTTTCACAAAAATCTCACGGATTCAGGTTATATTTTAAACAATTACAGGAACTTTCTATTTTGAATCTTGCACACGCAATCACAATCATTTGCGGATGAAAAACATTAGTTTGTTTCCGGGCGGAGGAGGGGAATCACATAATCATTGGAAATATCAATTAGCACAGTAAAATTGCCGTTGCTTAAAGGAACGGAAAATGCTTTTTAATTCCAGAGAATTTATTTTTCTCTTCTTACCAATCACCCTCGTTATTTTTTTTGTATTAGGGAAGTTTAAATATTTTAAGGCTGCTATTGCTTTTCTGGTTATAACCTCTCTTTTTTATTATAGTTACTGGAATCCCGTTTACATTTTTCTGATTCTCTCATCAATTTTGTTTAACTATTTCACTGGTATTTTGCTTATTCCGGAGCGATGGAATAATGCTTTTATATCGCGTAAAACGGTTCTGGTGATTGGGGTAGCGTTTAATCTGGGGTTGCTGGCATATTTTAAATATGCTAATTTTCTGGTTGACAACGTCAATTTCCTGTTTAACACTCACTTTCATATAGGGCGCATTGTTTTACCTCTGGCCATTTCTTTTTTTACTTTTCAGCAAATTGCTTATCTGGTAGATGCCTATCGGGGCGAGAGCAAAGAGTATAATTTTTTACATTATGCTCTGTTTGTCACATTTTTCCCTCAGCTGATTGCCGGACCGATTGTCCATCACAAAGAGATGCTGCCTCAGTTTAAGAAAAAATCCATTTATCGTTTTAAGTGGGGAAATCTGGCATCCGGATTAGAAATATTTTTATTGGGATTGTTTAAGAAGGTAGTTTTTGCCGATGGAATAGCCGTTTACGCTAATCCTGTGTTCGAGGCAGCGAAGAACCACGCCAATTTAACGTTTTTTGAAGCCTGGGCGGGGGTTTTAGCTTATACGTTTCAGATTTATTTCGATTTTTCCGGATATTCCGATATGGCAATTGGTATCGGAAAAATGTTTGGAATTAATCTTCCCATAAATTTTCGTACTTCTTATCAATCGGTCAACGTAATTGAGTTCTGGCGGCGGTGGCATATCACCCTTTCTCGATTTTTACGGGATTATCTCTACATCCCTCTCGGTGGGAACCGTAAAGGAACATTTCGCCGATATGTGAACCTAATGGTTACCATGCTTTTAGGAGGATTGTGGCACGGCGCTGCCTGGACATTTGTGGTGTGGGGTGGCTTGCACGGAATTTATTTGATGATTAACCACGCCTGGCGCAATATCCGGAAACACCTGGGGCAGGACCTCCACCATACCACTCTGGTAGGCCGTGTTCTGGGGCGTGCGGTTACCTTTTTGGCTGTAACGGTAGCCTGGGTATATTTCCGGGCAGAGAGCTTCAATGCTGCCAATTGCATCCTCCGGGGGATGATGGGGAAAAATGGATTTCTCCTTCCAGCACAAATTGTAAATTTCTTCCCTTTCCTGAAAAATTTTGTGGCTTCTACCGGTACTATGGAACTGTTAGGGGGTGGTACAGTCATGGGAGCAGTCGAAATGTTTGGGATGTTTTTAATCATGTTCGCTGTCATTTTTAGTTTGCCTCCTTTACCGGAGATGAAGCGAAAACAACGAGCTGTATTATTAATATTAACTTTTTACTTTACTGTTCAGGCAGTACTTTTTACCCGAATTCCCTCTGAATTTATTTATTTTCAGTTTTAGCTATGATAAAAAAGTTTTTAATTTACATTTTTATCTCTTGCTTGATTTATATTGCACTTTTTGTGTTTCTTATCAAGAAGCCGTTAACGGTTGGAATTATAGATGAATATTACAAGAAGAAAGAAGCGGCTATTGCTCGAATTCAGGGGAATAAACTTCTGTTGCTGGCGGGGAGTAATGGCCGGTTTAGCCATCGCTGCGAAACGATTCAGGAGATTACGGGGATTCCTTCGGTGAATATGTCGGTAGAGGCAGGGATGTCATTAACTTATCAATTGGACAGATTGCGAAGATACCTGAAATCCGGGGACATGGTGTATTTACCTCTGGAATACGAATACTACAATCGCAGCCGACGAGAAGAATTTTCCGGAAGCGAAGTCCCCTACATAGTGGAATATAATCCCGGTTATTTGAAGAAAATGAGTTTTGAACAGCTGATGAATGCTCTTTTTTACTTCGATATTAAATTTTTAATCTCCGGCGTTGGGGAAATGTATTTGTACAGCCGGGGGTATCAGCGGCGTTATTCGGTTAAAACGCTTACTCCCCAGGGAGACGAAAGCACCCATTCGGTGAAAAAAGCCGCACCCTATCGCAATTATATTATGAATTTAAATTGGCACCAACCCACGCTTAACATGTTTAATCCCCGGGCGTACAGCGTGCAGATGTTGGCTCAATTTTTGGAATGGGCGCATCAAAAGGGAATTAAAGTGGTGGGAGGTTTACCCACGACGTTTAATGATAAACCTGTGCCAGAGGAATTAGTTCGTGCCCTGTGCCGATTTTATCAGAAACATTACCAGATGTTTGTGGTGTTGCCCAATCGGAGCCAGTATCCGCGGCGGATGTTTTTCGATACCGCCTATCACCTGTGCGAAGAGTACCAGATTGAACATTCCCGGAAAATTGCTCTTTTACTTAAACCCATATTCGAAGGCAAAGAGCAGATAACTAAAAATTGCAATTAATCTAAAAAGGAGGCAACTATGAAGAAGGTGAAACGTTTTTTTCCTTTATTCCTCATTTTAGTCCTCACACCCATGTTGTTGATGTATTGTTCTAAAACGGAGAAGAATGATATGGAGAAGCAATTACAGGAATTTATTGCCCGGTACGAGGCTAAAGTCATTCCCCTTAGCAAGGAAGCGAATTTAGCTTATTTCGAAGCGACGACTACCGGAAAAGATGAGCTGTACAAAAAATACGAACAGTTGCAGCTGGAGCTGGATAAGATTCATGCCAATAAACAGGATTTTGCCAGGCTTAAAGAGTTTCGAGCTTCAGGCGCCATTAAAGATTCCTTGTTAAAGCGCCAACTGGACATCCTTTACAATCTTTATCTGGAAAAACAGATTGACGAGCAGAAGCTGGAAAAGATGGTGAAGATGCAAACGGATCTGGAGAAAGAATATTCTAAATTCCGTGCTACCATCGATGGAAAACAATACACCGATAATCAGCTTGAGGAGATATTGAAAACGGAAACCGATTCCCGCAAGTTGCAAAAAGCCTGGGAAGCCAGCAAACAGGTGGGTGCTGCCGTTGCCCTCAAGGTACTAAAACTGGTGGCTCTGCGAAACGAAGCGGCGCGGGAGCTGGGATTTCCCAATTACCACACCATGCAACTGGAGTTAGGGGAGCAAAATCCGGAACAGATCGAGCAGCTCTTTGATGAGCTGGACGAACTCACCCGGGATACGTTCCGGCAATTAAAACAGGAGATCGATGCTTATCTGGTCAAACGTTACGGGATTCCCCATGATAAATTGATGCCCTGGCATTATCAAAACCGGTATTTTCAGGAAGCTCCTAAAATTTACAAAGTAGATCTGGATAAGTACTACGCTAACCAGGATATTGTGGAGTTAACCCGGAAATATTATGCCAGTATCGGTTTGCCCATTGACGATTTGTTGCAGAAAAGCGATTTGTTCGAGCGTAAAGGGAAATACCAGCATGCCTATTGTACCGATATCGACCGGAATGGTGATGTACGAGTGGTGGCGAATGTGAAACCCAATTACAACTGGATGAATACCATGCTGCATGAGTTTGGTCATGCCGTGTACGACCGCTACCACGATATGCATCTTCCCTGGTTGTTGCGCGAACCGGCGCACACGTTTACCACGGAAGCCATTGCCATGATGTTTGGCCGCTTTGCCTCCAATCCTGCCTGGATGCGCGATATGGGAGTGATTTCTCCCGATGAAGCCCGGAAAATCAGTGCCGATTGCTGGAATTCCCTGCGACTGGAGCAACTGGTATTCAGCCGCTGGGCACAGGTGATGTACCGCTTCGAAAAAAGCATGTACGAGAATCCGAATCAGGATTTGAATAAGTTGTGGTGGGATCTGAAAGAGAAATATCAGTTCCTGCATCGACCACCCCATCGCAATGCACCGGATTGGGCAGCGAAAATTCACGTGGCACTCTACCCCGCTTATTATCACAACTACCTGATGGGGGAACTGCTGGCTTCTCAATTGTACTACTATATTGGCCAGAATATTCTGCATGCTCAGGATTTAAAGGATGTTAGCTATGTAAACCATCCGGAGGTTGGGCAGTATTTGCAGGAAAAAATATTTAAACCGGGGAAACGGTACTACTGGAATGATATGATTGAACGAGCCACCGGCGAAAAATTAACGGCTAAATATTACGCAAAACAGTTTGTGAAGTAATTTGATTGTTTTGATGTAGGTGAACGGAAAAGGGTGAGGGGAAATTTCCCATCACCCTATTATTGCTCAATTTGGGATTTGGTTTATATGATATGAAGTAATATATTCTATGAGCAAGGAAATTTTAGGGTCCGTCTTATTTAAAGTGAGGAATGAAAATGGCTGTAAAGAAACAACAAAGTAATATTTACCAGCTTAAGATAACTTTGAAGGGAAGCAAACCACCCATCTGGAGGAGAATACAGGTTAATAGTGATATAACTCTTCATAAGCTTCATAAAATTATACAGATAGTCATGGGGTGGTATGGTGGACATCTGCATCAGTTTATCATAAGGGGAAAGTATTATGGCATACCAGATCCTGAGATTGACTTTTATGATGTTAAGGATGAAAGACGGGTGAAATTGAATCGATTGGTTTCTAAAGAAGGGGAGAAGTTTATTTACGAGTATGATTTTGGTGATGATTGGGAACATGTCATATTACTCGAAAAAATCCTCCCACCAGAACCTGAGAAACATTACCCCATTTGTATTAAAGGTAAGCGCGCCTGTCCACCAGAAGATTGTGGTGGAATCTGGGGGTATGAGGAATTTTTAAAAGCAATCAAAGACCCTAATCACCCGGAGCATGAGGAGATGTTAGAATGGATAGGAGGCGACTTTGATCCGGAGGAATTTGATTTAGAGTATGTCAATGAAATACTAAAAGAACTTTGAATATAATAATACCCGCCATACCTGCGCAGGTAATATGCAGGTAGCTATGGTTTACGGGAGGTTGATAACATCCATATTACCGGGAAGTCCAATCGATATGGTGCTTCCGGGGATAGGCAATGTAGGGTTTATACACACCATCCGGGGAGGTGTTTGAGCAAACATTTTCGATTAAGGATTCAGCTTCTTGAATGACCAAATTATCCTTAAGGGTAGAACTCCGTTTAATCATTGAAGGTCTAATGGGGGGAATTTATTCAGGTTCTTCGACATATGAATTTAAAAATTTCAATACATTCTTTTTAGCTGTAATAACAAATTAATTTAATTACCTCTCCGGTCCGATTATCCACCTGCAGCGCATAAAGGGAAAGCGGGACAAATTCCTGCTCGACGCTTAGTAAATTGTACAGTCCCACACCGATGATAATAAACGACTGTGCGTCGCCGGAATAACTTCCCAGCGCCTGAACCGGCTTTCCATCAAATAGTTGAGACAACGAAATACGGTTTATTTCCTCACCCGATTTGTTCACATAAGAGAGCAGCATTTCTACATTTCTGAAGAAAGCGCTTTTATGCATGACCCAGACCCGGTCTTTTTCCCGAACATTTAAATTCAGTTCGGGGATGAAGCGAGGTTTGATAAACTCCTTACTTTTCCCGGAGAACGGTGTATTACCGCAGTGCACTCGATAGGTTTTCTTTTTCGGAACCGGAACCAGCGACCAATCCTTTTTGAATCGCCAGATTTTCTTTTGATACAAAACGTGAGTAAAAGATTCCCTTTTGGTAGGCGAGAGTAAATGAAGATTTTCATCCAGAGCAAACCGTTTCCCTCCGGGAGAAACCACGTATAACCAATTATGAATGGGATTGTATTCCGGCGGTTCCGGTGGTAGAGTTAGGCTATCGCCCAGCGAAGGATATCGTTGTAAAATCTCGGAATCCGTGGCGACCACACCCGGAAGAGATAGATCCAGCAGCAAAATTTTCTGGTAGTAGTCAACTACCCAGCCCTTTACTCCACCATTCCAGAAAATACGAAATCTGTAAGAGTACCTTTCATTACCCAGGTAAATTGATCCCGCCGATTTCCCACTGGGTAATTCATAGGTTTCTAAAAAGAAGGCATATTTAGGAGGTGAGGTTCCCCGTCGTGTACCACCTTTCATATAATTCAATGTGCTCAGATAAACAGTGTTCTTGTGGGGATAAACGTAGAGCT
>JALXCH010000245.1 GCA_026991005.1 Calditrichia bacterium
ACCACCGAACCGTGGATAAGGGCAATATTCACCGCCTGGGCATCCACCGGGGCAAATTCATCGAACGGTGGTTGCGAGAGAAATGTATAGGCCATTCCATACACATGGATCTTGATACCATCAATAATCATTTCGTGGGGCTGGTCAATTTGGGGAGAATCCAGTAATACCACTCCGTGGAAGGTTTCGTAACGATACACAGAATCGGGAGAAATCAGGTTATCGTGGTTACCCGGAACCAGAAAGATGGGCACTCCGGCTTCTTCAACTTTGTGGAAAAGAGTTTTTACCCGCTCGGTAAGCGAAGGTGGAGGATTGGGAACATCAAACAGATCCCCAACCACTAAAATGGCGTGAACAGAATGAGGTGGCTGAATGCTGCGGGTAATCGTTTCGGAAAAACTCTGCCAGATTTGCTCGCTCCACAGCTCTTGCTTTTCTTCCGGCAATTGCCGATTGCTGGCTCCCAGATGAATGTCTGCCAGATGTAAAATTCGAATATCCTGTTTTTCCATTTCCTTCAAACTCTTTTCCAGTTTCCCGCCAGAGGTAAATTTCGATGTTCTGTGGAATCGGGTGAATTTGTTTAATTACAGCGAACATCCTTCTGGTAAAATATAATACCTTTTACAAGAAAACCCAATTGCTCTCTGCGTGTTCAGGAATAAAATTAGATAAGAACTTTAATGGATTTTGGCGAATAAAGAAATCCCTGTTGAGATACAAAATGTCCCCATCAAAAACGGCGAATCTCCACTTCCTTTTGGATATTCTGGATCATTTAACAGTATGCTTTTGAAATCAATTGGAAGGGTAACTCTGAAACGTAATTACCGAAACAGGGCTTTTATACTTCCCCAGGAGCGGGAAATACCACTGATGTTGTAGATGACAGGAAGAGAATCCGTATATTGATAAGACCCATCGGAATCCACGATTCGCAATCGGTAATAAAACATATTCTGTACTTTTCCCAGTTGATCATCGACAAACCGATAGGTAAACCCGGGACCGCGAGCATTTACTTCACCAATCGCGATAAAATGGCGATTGTCTCCTGCCCGCTCGACCACAAACTTTACCACATTTTGCTCATGGGAAGTCTTCCATTGTAGGATAATTTTATTCTGGCCAGGCTCGGCTTTAAACTCCACAATCGTGGCTCCCGCCCACAGCAAAGCGACAATTCCCAATAACGAAATGTAAAAAGTAATCCGCTTCATATTTAATCTTACTTTGACCCTATAATATAATCATTTTTCAAAAAAAATCAATGATCTTTCTGTATTTTTTTCTGAATAATTAACAATAAACACCCATTAAAATCTGTGTTCTGCGACACATTCCATTTTTTATATCAACCGCCTGAAATCCCATAGAAAACAATCGATGGCCAGAACGTCGTTACTCAGACATCATTGATGATGGAGAAACCTCTTTTCGCAGGATATTCCAGATTTTTTTTGAATTAGCCTCCACTCCTACATACTTTCACGCACCTCGCAATATTTTATTTTTCCCCGGGGACTTCAAATCGGAGGGTAAATCCCGCCATAATCTGCAAGCCGCCCATTTCCAGATCGTAACTGGTGAACAACTTTTTCTGTGCAGGTGTTAGCTCTTCCGGAAGGATGTGCGACAGGTGTTTTTCTCGATATCTCCGGAAGAAATCGAAATTGTAACGAGCGAACAAATAATCCGCCTGCAGGTAGATACAATCTACAAATCGCTTTAAAAAATCAACCCTGCTTAAAGAAATCTCCAACCGGGCCCGCGGTTGAAAAGCAAAAATTACCTGATGGTTTTTGTTTAAAT
>JALXCH010000246.1 GCA_026991005.1 Calditrichia bacterium
CGCTGGACGAACGAGAATAAACCAGCATCATCATGGCAAACCTTCATAACCCCGGTCATCAAATGGCCGGGGATTTTTTTATCTGGAATGGGGTTTTGGTGGAAAAGGGATATTCTTCAGAAAAAAAATCCTATGCCCGGGGTTCGAGGAAGGTACTCTTTCGGTAAAAACACAACGGACGATTTACAATTACCAACAGTAAGAATTCATTAAATGACGCGATTCGGAAAAAGAGGCATGGAGAAGTTCTCCCCCTTCTATCCCCCCTCACCACCTCACACGTTATTCACCATGCAGTAAAATTTCGTTAAAGCGAAGAGAAATGGGAAGGGAAACCACCTACAAAGCAACTTTTTTCAATACCTCTAACTCTCCCAACCCTATGGGCTGAACAGGGAATTGCTCAAATAAAAACCGAAAATATTCCTCCAATTTGCGTAGATACTGCTCCACATCCTCTGCCGTGCGGTTGTATTTGGAACCGCCGGGCATCAGTTCGTTGGAGTGAAACATCATATTCAAAACACGAACGCCACGCTGAACTCGGGTGAGGGTAAGTTGCTTCATCTCCTCCAATGTGGCATAGGAGGGACGCAACCACACCAGGTTGGTGCGGAAGAAAAAGCGAACCATCTTACGAATCCCCCAATCCGGGAAGTAAATGTACTTTTTCTCCACAAAACCGGGTACCGGTCGGGTGAACCCAATGGTAATGGGAACCTCCAGAATACCGGAATTCCCCATCCGGGTCATATCCCGATAGTTGAGAAAATACGGTTTTTCCGTTTCCAGCACCCCAAAATTGGGCTCGTATGGTTTGTTGGCCAGTCGAAACGGCACCACGCTGCTATCCACCGCAAAATGCAGGGATTCCAGAATCGGGATGAAAGCTTCGGAGAATCCGTATCGTCCTGCCCGATACGAACAAGGGGCATGCCCGAAATTCTCGGCAATTTCCTGGGTAAGCACCTGCATCTTCCGGAACTGCAATTCTTCCGGTAAATTGTGGACGAAGGTATTTTCGATGGTTAATTCTTCATCATAAGGGGGGTTGCACCAGGGATGCAGATGTGCCCCAATTTCTGCCAATCCCTCATTGCGGTAACGCTTTAAAATAGCCACCGCCTCCCGGTTGCGCACCACGGGATAATCGATAAGGTAGGTTAAAATAATTCCGTATTTTTGGGCTAAGCGATGGAGCGGTTCCAGGTACCGAATGTTATTGACGGTACACTCCACATGGCGCTTAAACCCCTTCCCCCACTCCATTTCTTCTTCCGTGTCGATGGAAATAATCAGGTAGATGTTCCGATGGTTCTGCGGCTTAGTCACCTTGGGTTACCCTATCGATTAATTGCAAATATTTCTGGCGCATGGTCTCTCCGGAGAAATGTTGCACGGCGCGTTCCCGGGAATTTTTCGCCAGAATATTTAACATTTCCGGATAGGTGTGCAAATACTTGATGCGTTCGGCCAGCGCCTGAGCGTTTCGGGATGGTACCAGAAATCCGTTTACCCCATTTTCCACCACTTCGGGATTTCCGCCCACATCGGTAGCAATGACGGGCAGACCACTGGCCATCGCTTCGACAATGGCAATGGAAAGCCCCTCGGAAAGACTAGTATTCAGATAGATGTCCATGGCATTGAGCACGGGTCTCACATCCAGGCGGGGCGGAATGAAGTGAATTCGTTCCGTAAGACCGTACTTCTCCATCATCTGTTTAATCTGATTGGTGTAACTCCCCGGTTCCTCTGGGTGTTCGAATTTGCCCAGCACCACCAGATGCAGCTCCGGAATTCGTTCCCTCAACAGATGCACCGCTTCCACCATCATCGCCACATTTTTCACCGGCTCCACCCGACAAACCGAGCCAACTACAAACGCCTCGGAGGGAATTCCCAGTTCCTGGCGTACTTCTTCCCGAAATTCCGGAAGAGGGCGGAATTTTTCCACATCCACACCATTGTGGATCACCTCAATCTTCTTTTCCGGAATTTTCCATTCCATATTCAGGAAAACCAGACCTGCATGGGAAACTGCTACCGCATTGGTGACCAACCGACCAACACCTATCTGGAGTACGCGACGAATAAGGCGATGGAAACGGGAATCATTGTGAATGTTAAATTCCAGACCATGCTGGATATGAATGCGGGCTTTTACTCCCTGTAAAGTGGCAGGAGCAATACCTTCTAAAAAAGTGCTATAATTATTGGTAAACACAACCTCGATTGCAAACTCCTTCAGTTTTTGCCGAATTAAACGAAATAGACTCAGATTGAAACCACCCGGATGTTGAAATTCTATAACGCGAATTCCAGGTTTTAATAATTGTTCCGTTTGATACATGGCATTTTCCAGAATAAAAAGATGCACCTGATGAGCATCACAAACTTTATTTGCAAGATCAATAACAAACCGTTCAACGCCAGCTACGCTTAATCTTCGTACAAAAATTGCTATTTTTCGCTGTGCCATGAAAAAGCTAAATCCTTAAACTTTGGATACTCTATGCTAATTAGGGAAAATACTATCCAATCGGAACATACCATGTGGTACTCATCACATGCCCGGATGTGGGTATAAAAAACGGCAGGTCGGGACAACACTCCGATCTGCCGTTAAAGTCTGGCCTTCACTTTAGGTTATGCGCCAAATTTATTAAAACGCAACGCATTGGCCATGGCGATGAGCAAAATATTTTTCATGGGCATCCGACCGATATACCCGCGAGCGCAGTCCCGTTCACCAAATCGGGTCACCTCATCCGGTCGGCAGTAGCGGGAACGAAGGAGTACCGGCACCGGGTGCCAGCTATGGGATTTTAATACCGCCGGGGTGGAATGGTCGCCGGTAACCACCAGCACATCGGGATCCAGCTCCCTCAGGCGTGCCGACCACTCATCCACGGTCTCAATCATTTTCACTTTGGCCTGGAAATTTCCATCCTCTCCGTAACTATCGGTTTTCTTAAAATGGATGAAAAAGAAGTCGTACTGCTGGTAGTTCTCTTTTAACTGATTCCACATATCATCGAACGTTTCCGGCACGGGCGGCACCGTCATTCCCACCAGCCGCGCCAGGCCACGATACATGGGATACTGGGCAATGGCAATGGCTCGCAGCCCATACCGCTCTTCCATGGTGGGGAAAGGCACATATTTAGCGAAACCTCTTGCCAGCACAAAATTTGCCGGGTGCTCGTCCTTCAGAATTTCCCGCACCTGGTTCAGGAACTCTTCCACATAACGGGCTGTTTTGCGGGAAGGTTCATCTTCCCCTTCCGGTTTTAAAGGGGGCACGCCCGTCTTCTGAGGATCCGTATCGTTAATATTGCCTCCCAATCCATCGCCCCGTAAAATAAGCACCGCCCGGTGCTCCGAAACCGTCTTCAAAAAGAACTCCACATCCCCGGAGAGTTTAACCCGGGAATTGATTTTTTCCACCAGCTTTTGGTTTAGCTCTGTGGGAATCCGACCGGCACGGCGATCCACCACATTCCCCTGTTCATCAATGGTGCAAAAATTCAACCGAGCAGCCACGTCCCGATCGGTAAGTTCAAAATCCACACCCAGCGCCGAGAGCACCCCGCGGCCAATATTATTTTCCACCGGATCGTATCCAAACAAAGCCAGATGCGCGGGACCGCTTCCCGGAGTAAATCCCGGGTAGATGGGATCCAGCAATCCGGTAATACCCTCGGCAGCATAGCGATCCAGGTTCGGCGTATGGGCACTCTCCAATTCCGTTTTATCTCCATCGGGCTGGGGTAATCCACCCAATCCATCCATGATTAAAAATACAATCTTGCTATCGTTCCGAATAAGCAACTCTTTCCAGATCGATTCGTTCATCTTCACCTCCGTTGTTTAAATTGTACTTAAGTTACTAAAATACAGCGGGTTTAGCAATTGGAAAGAGATTCTTCACCACCGGAAGATGAACCAAATTCGCTTCTCTTTATCAGGAAAAACGCTTCCCCATTTGCTTTGGTGCTTCCGGGAATTTAATTTAGCAAGCTAAATAGAATGTGAGTATATGAAACACCGCCATCTGGAAATTATTATTGCCCTCGTTTCCATCTTATTCATTGCGGCTCTGTATGGGATTTCCCTGTGGGATCGCCATCCGGTACCGTTTGTGCGGGCACAGGAATTCCAGGAATGGGTTTCCCGCAACCATCCAATAATTGTGGATTTGCGTGAGGATTCCGAACTGGCTCAATATCCCCTAACCTACTCTCCCCGGGTACATCTCCCCTTTTTGCAGATTCAGAATCATCTGGAGCGGATTCCCGTCTCCCCCGAGCGTCCTACTTTACTGGTTTGTTCCGACGGTAACCGGGCGCGTCTGGTGGCTTACCTGCTCAACGAGAAAGGTATCCGGGTGTTTTATCTGGCAGACGGACTAAACAGTTTGTAGGCGCCTCCATGCACTACCTATTTAAAAATATTTTTACCGGAATTGCCCGAAAGTTTCTTCTTTCCTTTTTTTTCTTCTCCATTGTTCCCATTGCGGTGCTCACCTACTTCGGGTATCGCATTAGTGAACAAATGATTGTCTCCCGGAATCTGCATTATCTGGAGCTTCAAAATGAACTGGTGGAAAATCGGCTGCAGGATTTTCTGAAAGCAGCTCACAACGAAATTTCCCTGCGAAATGCCGGGAATATTCCGGTGTACCAATGGATTCAGAAACAACTTCTCAAACCATTCACCCCTCGCTGCGATGCTAGTAAACAGGTACACACTTACTTTCGGGAACGGTTGAAAAACCAGTCCTATTTTCGGGCTTTCGCCCTGCTGGACACCACCGCCCGCATCCTGTGTACTTCCGATTCTGCCTTTTACCATATCGACCGATCCCGGCGCTACACCTTCCTCCGGCGTAAAAACCCCATCATCCTGGAACATCCTCCCGCTCCTTTTCCCCAACCGGCAATATTCTTTCTCACACCCCTTACGGCAGATGCTCCCTCGAACCGGGGATTTATCATAGGCTGGGTGGATAACAAACACATCCAGACCATTCTCCATTATTTTAGCACCAATCGGGACTCTTCCATCATTCTGTTACTGGATGGGGAACAGCACGTGATGTATGCTTCCAGCGAAGTGCTCCCCTCCTATCACATTTCCCCGGAACCTTCCCCGGAGCGGCAGCGCAGCGGCATCTTTACCGGAGCGGACGGGCATAAAATTATCCGCCACATCCAGCCTGTTCCCGAATTAGGCTGGTACATCGTTTCTGAAATTCCCTACCACATTGCCATGAGCGATTTAATGCGCCTGCGTACGGAAGCTATTCTGGTGGTGGGTGCGCTTCTAATTCTGCTAATTGGACTGGCTTTCTGGGTAAGCCAGCGGATTTCAATTCCGTTGCGGCAGTTGGTGTATGCCGCTCAGGACATTGGCGATGGATTCCTGGATACGCCCATCAAAATTCAAACCCAGGATGAGATTGGGCAGCTGGCACGGGAATTTGATGAAATGCGGCGCCGGTTGCTGGATTATTACGAGAATCTGGAGCGCAAAGTAGAAGAACGTACCCGGGAGCTGGAGCGGGCTCAGCACCAGATTATGCATCAGGAGAAAATGGCTTCGCTGGGATTGATGGCTGCCGGCATCGCCCACGAAATCGGGAACCCTCTTACCTCCATCTCTTCCTTAACCCAACTGCTAAAACGCCGCCTGAAAGACGAAACCAATTTGCGCTACCTTACCACCATTATGAAAAACATCGAGCGCATTTCGCGCATCGTTCGCGAGCTGGTGGACTTTTCCCGTCCCTCCAACTACGAACCGCGCCTCACGGATGTAAACGAGGTCGCCCGTACCGCAGTGGGCATTGTGAAATACGACAGCCGCTCTAAACAAATCCAGTTCCACCTGGAGCTTTCCCCGGAACTCCCCCGGGTATTTCTGGTGGCAGACCAGCTTCTCCAGGTGTTCATCAACATCCTGTTCAATGCGGTGGATGCCATGGAGCATTGCGGCAGCGATCTGCTCATACAAACCGAGAAACAGGAAGAGAGCATCGTTATTCAAATTCGAGACACCGGATGCGGCATACCGGAATCGGACTTAAACAAAATTTTCGAGCCCTTCTACACCACCAAAGAAGTAGGCAAAGGCACGGGATTGGGGCTATCGGTGAGTTACGGCATCATTAAAAATTGGGGTGGAGAAATCCGGGTGGAAAGCCAGGTCAATCGTGGCTCCACCTTTACCATCATCCTCCCCTTAAAAAACCTCCAGAAACCAGCCGAGGTTTGATCCTACCGTTCATTTTACTTAAAGATTCGAATTCCGGAAGACCGAACAACCAATCCGCGAGGGTAAAAACCTCCCCTCAAGCTCCCTCACCGTTTGATTTTTTTGTGACTTCCTCACCCGGCAGCCCGCTTCTGCTTACCGCTGCACCATATTTGGGGTGTAATGGAAAAGTTCGTTCTCTTCATCCATCTTCCTTCATCTTCTGCTCATTATCCTTTATTTCTTCTTCCCTTGCGTCTTCACCATATTCCGGGTTATTTTTGAAAGCGTATTTAATTGGAAAAAACCGCAACGCCAAACCGAACAGGTGAACATGAAAGGCAACATATTAATCGTAGATGACGAAGTCACCATTCGGGAAACCCTTTCTACCGTTTTAACGGAAGAGGGTTACCAGACCGCATTAGCCGGGGACGGAGAAGAAGCTTTAGCCAGGTTGCAGCAATCCCGTTTCGACCTGGTAATTACCGATTTGAAAATGCCCCGGATGGATGGGATGACGCTGCTGAAAAAGATCAAAGAACTCGATCCCACCATCTCGGTTATCATCATCACCGCCTATGGAACCATGGAGAGTGCCATCCAGGCGCTGCGTCTGGGAGCATACGACTACATCGTAAAACCCCTGGATTTCGACGATGTGCTGATTCGCATCGCCCGTTTAATGGAAATGCGTTCTCTACGCGCCGAGAATGAATTCCTGCGCCAGGAAGTGCAGGAGAAGTTCAGTCTGGACAACATCATCGGACAAAGCGCCCCCATGCAGGAGGTATTTCGCCTCATTAAAAAAGTGGCGGGAACCAAAGGAAACGTGCTGATTACGGGGAAAAGCGGTACCGGCAAAGAGCTGGTTGCCCGTGCCATCCATTACCATTCTCCGCGCAAGGATAAACGGTTTGTGGCCATCAATTGCGGAGCAATTGTGGATAATTTGATGGAAAGCGAATTTTTCGGTCACAAAAAAGGCGCTTTTACCGGTGCTATGCGGGACAAAGACGGGTACTTCAAGGTAGCGGACGGAGGCACGCTTTTTCTGGATGAAGTGGGGGAGATTCCGCTTCATCTTCAGGTAAAATTGCTGCGAGTGCTGGAAACCGGGGAATTTACTCCCGTGGGGGACACCAACCCCATCCAGGTGGATGTACGCATCATTGCCGCCACCAACAAAGACCTGGCCCGGGAGGTAGAAAAGGGGACGTTCCGGGAAGACTTGTATTACCGGTTAAACGTCATCGAAATTAAACTCCCGGCTCTCAGCGAACGCCGGGAAGATATCCCTCTGCTGGTGGAACATTTCATAAAAAAATACAATCAGGAGCTAAACCGGCACATTCAGGGAGTGGATGAGGAGACCATGCGTTTGCTCATCAATTACGAATGGAAGGGCGGGATTCGTGAACTGGAAAATGTGATTGAACGAGCCATTATTCTGTGCGAAGGGGAGCGCATCACAGCGCAGGATTTACCTCCCAATATTACGGCAGCGCAGGGAGATGGAGGGATTCCGGTGCGGCTAAAAGACGCCGTTGCCCGTTTCGAACGCCAGCATATCCAGCGCATCCTGAAAACTACCCGGGGCAACAAAGAAGAAGCAGCCCGCCTGCTGGATATTAGCCTGAGCTCACTCTATCGCAAAATTGACGAGCTGGGGATTAAAATTCCCTGAACTCACCTCATTTCTCTTTTCCCTATTGGATTCCAATTCGGGTGTTTTATTTCTCACACAGAAACCCAGGGGAACCAAATCCTAAATAACAAATAACAAATCCCAAATTCCAAAAAACACAAATTCCAAACATCAAATTCCAAAGTACAATGTTCAGGAAAACAATTATTTTTTCATTCGGGTTATTCGTGGTTAAACATCAATTCGTTCCTGTGTTTGTAAAAATCAATTCAAAATTAATAATTCTTTCTGTCGTCCTTACAGGACTTAAAATGGTGGTCGGAATTCTCATTCCCATGGCTGAAGGCCATGGGCTAATATCTTACAGCCACTTCGTGGCCTCGTCTCCTGCCAGAGGATATTTTTCTAATTTAAAGATTCAATTTTGATTATTCGAAATATCCAGTCAAAAATATCATTTATAATTATCCCTATTATTTCCCTTATTCCCTTGAGAGACCCTATATGCTTTTATGCTCTATGCTCTATGCTCTATGCTCTATGCTCTATGCTTTTATGCTTCTTCTGTGTTTTCCGTGTCCTCAGTGGTTAAAAAACTCTGCGGTTCCGGCGGTTGCAAAATTCTTAATGAAATCAGCTCTGTATCTTCTATAAAAAGTATTTAATATGGTGAGCACAAAAGCAACAGGGGATGCCGACAGGCGACATCCCCTGTTTTTATCCACAGCGTGAGAATCCTGTTATTTTTCGATACGCAATCCGGTGGGCTTTGAAGGTGGTATGGTATCGTTGGATTTGGTTACCCGGAAATTGGAACCTCCACTATGCAGAAAAAAGGCCGTTCCATCTTCGTCCACCTGTACCGAGGTTACCTGCGAACCATCCACATATACCCGATAGACCCCAGGATTTAGATTGCAGATTAAATGCCGGGTGTTCCCCGAAACAGAAATGGTGTATTGTGCTTGATTCTGAAAATCGCTGGTTTTGCTGAAAAGCACTACATTGTGGTCGATATAGGCCCCATAGTAATTATTCTGGTTATCGATGAGGGTAACCGGTTCCATGGAGTTTTCGCTGGCTGTGGCCGTCTGGAAAACGTGGAAGAAGATATCGTACTGCTGCTGGGTGGCTGGTCGCACTTCGATGCGCCATCTTCCCACAAAATAAGCCGATTCATCATTAATATTAGGACATCCTCCACTGGGCAATTTCGCCCCATCACAATCATTATGGTTTAAAATATTCATAAATTCATGTCCGGGCCCACCAATTTTGTAAATATCCCGATTCGCTGGCAACAGCGATTTTACAAACAATCGGCCATTCGCTCCATTGAATGTATTGGTTATCTTTACAAGATCCGCATTTGGGTAAACCCATTCTCCGGAAATATTGGTGGGTTGTCCGTTCGCATTAATATCCGGTTCATACGACATGTGTAAAAGCCAGCGCTTAACAATTTGCGCATCCACAGTTTTGGTTCGATCGAAAATGAAAATGTAATCACTTTCAAGATTGGAAGAGGGTCGCATATACACTAATTCCCGCGTAAAAAGGCTAATTTTAGTGGGATTTTCGTCAGGATAATTATCTCTGACCAGCGTCGAATTATACGCACGTGTCAGATCGGCAAAAATATAATCAAATTCATCCTCTTCGAAGCGATGCTTTTGGATGCCCCCAATATCCCAGCGTGAGCCGGGAACCAGCGAATCCAGAACTTCCACCTCTCTAACTTCTCGCTGTCCCCCTTCATCCGAATGTGAGCTGGAATAATTTTGGCCTGGCACATCAAAAATCAATGTATTTCTGCTGATGGTCGAATTTCCGTAATCATGATGAGCTCCGGAGCCCGAACCGAATGTTAAAAAACCTCTTTTGTAAATTGAAAAAGACCCCTGATCCTTTGCACTCCAATAACCACCGGAATATGCATAAGGCATCGCCTTGAACACAATCATACAATCATTAATATCCGTAAACCCGGTTCTCATTACAGCTTCTCCAATACCAGTAAAGATTATCGACTTTGGCAAATTCAGTTGCGATGGAGAAAGAGGGGATGTTCCTGGATATCCCCAAAGAAAATAATAAAATACATATTTTTCCCATTTTTCCGATTGATACATATTTGTACCGACTCGATTATCCAGCAACCATTGCCCCAGACCTACCATATCCAGATCCACATTTCGATACCAACTCTGCAACATAGTTAAATCAAACGTATATCTAGAAGCTCTACGATATGCTTTATCATGATGGTCGTGGTATAATATCCATTCTCTTCCACCGGGTGAAGAGGCATCTTCAAACGCCCATGGAATGATATTGTAGAGAAGATATTGTGGAAAATATCGCCAAAAAGGACTTACAGGAAAATAATCCTGATTCGTAGCGGTCCTCCAGGCATCTACTGGAAAAGCCAGATATTTTAAATAATATAAATTATATTCAAACCCGCTATTTGATCCGCCCTCATTGCCAGCAGACATATTTTTCCCGGCAACTTTTCCATGGGCACCCATAATCTCATCGTAAAACAAATCATATACTTGTTGCGCCAGGCTATCATTAAAACCATCACCGTAAAAAGCCAGACCATGAATGACATACAAAGAACTCCCAATTCCCACCATATGTCCAAATATCGGCGCGAGTTTTGTGGTATTATTAACCATATTAGACATTTTGTTAACAAGTTCTTGTTTTTCGCTTTGAGAGAGGAGAGAAAACAACCAATCGTATCCGATGGGCAAACCAAATTTAGATTTGGTTAAATCAGGGTGCTCTCCTCTGATGAGATTATCAACCGGCAAAGATAATAATAAAGATTTTGCTCTTTGTCCAAAATCTGCGGCGCTATGGGAGGAAGAGAAACCAGGTAAATCACCAACCTGATAAATGAAAGCAAAATTAATTACATGCAACCAGCTGCTTCCGTTAAATTCGTTATTTGCAATATCCAGGAACTCCTGGTACTCAGAAGAATAATATGTCTGCAATTTAGAACGAATTTCTGGTAAATTATCAGAGGTCAGAAACAATCTCGGATGATCTGGTCTCACACTCTGTCCCAAAACCAGATTTACGAAAATTACCATCATCAACGAGTAAACAAGAAAAACCTTTTTTATCATGTCTAACTCCTATACTTTTTGGGATAACCATTGCAAATACCATGCAAATATTTAAAACCAGGTTGTTTTAAATAAAGTAAGAATTTGCCTTTCGTTTAAAACAAAAGAGCGGGTAAAAAATGAAAAAAAATTTCACACTTATTATAACCAATTTATGTATCTATTTTAACAAATATTATTTAGCAGACATACTCCATTAATTATCCGTACGTTCTCCATACTCCATTAATTTTAATTAAAACAGTCATCTATTTTCCCCCAATTTGGCTGTTAAATTTTACAGCATTATAGATAACCACTTACTACTTACAACAAATTAAAGCCAATTTAATAATTTCATTGCTAATTAGAAGAAAAAGCAAGCATCCCATTTTCTGGATTTAAACTCCTATAATAAATTTCCGAATAGAAAAATCTAAAAAACGCTATAAACAAAGCGATTTGGGCGTGCTCATCACAATTTAAATCTATCTACAAATTAACTAACACAGAACTAATTAGCGAAAAAAGTACAGATAAAGAATATTTTTACAAGATAAATTTTTATTCGCACGCATTTTATTAAAGTGCAATCAAATGAATACAAGACCAAAATAGTACGATTGGATGAGGCATTAAATGCTAAGTTCCGGGGGCTGGATTTTACTCATTACTACATGATGGAAGCTTTTCTAAAGAGAACATTGTTCAGAGTTACAAAGATTTACACTATGTAGGACACTGCGTTCAGAAGTTGAAACACCGCTCAGCACTATGTCCCAATTTTCACCGAAGGGAGAAGCACATCCTTACCATACCGTTTCATTTCTTTTCAGATGGTGGTATTGTTTAAAAAGCGCCTGGTTAGTTTAGGTTTAACCTGGCAACGGCAAGGGAGAAGTTGTGTCGGATTAAGTTGGCAGGATGTGAACACAAATCACAAAAATGTCGGGCACTGTCCCGGCAATATTCCAAACAGTTAAACATTTTTAGAAAACCACTGAAGCAAAAAACAACACGTTTATGGGTTTGCAGCGACCACAGAGCAATTGTCATTCAATGCTAAGCTAATTGGATACATGAAATCACAATATTTACCCTCTATACTCCGCTTGTAAATAATAACTACCAATTACATTTTTTTAATTATCAAATTTACGCTGTAACAATTTTTGAGCTATTTCTATGGTTTTTCGAGCATTTTTCTCCCATGTAAAATAATTTTCCACAGTTTCTCTTGCATGTTTCCCCAACGTCTTTCTCAACTTTTCATCCTTAATAAGAGTAAAAAGTTTCTGGGATAAATCTGTTTTATTATTCGGTTTAAACAGTATCCCATTATAACCATCCTTAATTAGATCTCTTATATTTTGCATATTCGGTGCAATAATTGCTTTTTCCATGGCCATATATTCTAAAATTTTCATGGGAGAAGAATAAAATGTAGCATGAGGTGAGATAGCAATATCGAGAGCTGCGATATATTCAGGCATTTTCTCATGGGGAATTCTGCCTGTAAAATATATGAAATTTTCTAAATTCTTATCTTTTACTATTTCCAAAAGGTCTGGTAAGATAGGTCCATCACCAATAAATAGCATTTTCACCTTTAGTTGAGGCAAGTTCATTTCCGTTAAAACATCAAGTAAGAATTCAATATTATGCCATTTACGTAATATCCCGACAAATCCCAGGACAATCGCATCGGTCGCATCATATTTTTTACGCACTTCTTCTCCGGATAAATTCGGATCGAACCGCTTCAAGTTTGTACCATTAGGAAGAACCGTAATTTTTCTTTCTTCAACCCCATAGTCCAATAAAATTTTTTTTAACACAGATGATACCACTATAACCGCATCAGCCGCTTTAAAAATATGCCTTTCTATGATTGAGGAAAGTTTAGGGAGATACAACTTTTCCCACAATTTTTTTTGAATAGCGTAAGGAGAATTGACTTCAAGTATCAGTGGAATTTTATACACTTTGCTTGCCCATATTGCAGCAAATGAATAATGGGCGTAGCGATCATAAATAAAGTCTGGTTTCATCTCTTTTATAGTCCGTCGAATCATAAAAAAGCCAGGAATATTATAAAATATTTCGGCGATTTGATATAATATTTGGGGCATAATTTTTTTTACCCACTCCCACTTTTTAACATCTTTCGTCGGAGTATTTGTTTTTTCTCCAATTAAAGAAATAATACGAACAGTATGCCCCATATCTCGTAAACAATCAGAAATGGATTTAATATGGATTCCTTCTGCGCCATCTCCCAGTGTCCGGTGGTGGTAAAGAATTTTATATTTTTTTTCCATTCGCTCTTAATCTCCGGTTATTAACTCAATCTCTTTACTCAGTGTATCGCTCACCTGTGGCCTGGGTATTTGCTTTTTTACACTTTCTTGATTTTCTATTACATATTTCATTTTTTCCACCATATCCGGGATATTTTTATTTTCATAAGTAATCACTCCTGGAGGTCGTGTTCCATTTTCGGATGCTACGACCGGAACGCCCCAATATAAAGCCTCTAAAACAGAAGTAGAGACCCCATCTTTTACAGGGGTCCTTAAATAAAAAACAGATCGCTTTAAAATAGTCAAAAACATATCATGGTCTTGATCTCCAATATAATAAACGTGGTTTTCAACTCCTTTTTCTTTAGCTATTTTCATAAATGGATCTTCTTCCTTCTCTCCACTCATAATAATCAGGCGAACATCCGGATAAAACTTTTTCAATTCTTTTAACCCCTCCATCATATATTCATTAAAAAACTCAGGTCTGTTATAAACGTAAGTAGCTATAACCGGATGGTGATTTTTAAATATTTGTTCAATATTTTCAGGTAATTTCTGCTCTTTAAATTCCAGATATTGTACACTGAAAGCCGGAATTGTATAAATTTTTTCCGAAGAAACACCGTAAGACATAATATTATCTTTAACCGGTTGATTATTACAAACAATTTTATGGGCTAAAGCAAATATTAATTTATAATAAGGTGTTAGATAAGGTGCCCGAAATTTAGGGAAATACAACTGAACCGGGCCGGCATGGAAGGTAAGAATTGGTTTGTTTCCCAAAATCCAGTTAATAAAAAGCCCCAGAAAGGTAATGACAAACCCTTTGGGAGAATCTCCATTTACATGGGCGTGAAACCGATAACGTTTTAAAGAATACCACAACATTTTTGCTACCATGTCAATGCCATTATAGGTGTTAATATAGTTTGGATTTGGTATTTTGCGAGTGCGGCCTACATTCAATATTTTACAATCAATTCCCATTCGCTCCATCTCTCTTTTCAAATAATAAATGCGCATCGCCCATCCCGTTCTTGGGGGAGGATAACTTCCGATCTCCAGAATTTTCCGTTTCATCGTCTTTCCCTGCTTAAATTTCCCAATTTTAATGGACCTATAATACTTATTTTCTCACGAGCAAACGTGATGGTAATTGAATTTTATCTTAAAAATTTTTAAACGCTGCTATATAAGAGCCTTCCCACTGGTTACAGTTTGGATTAGCCGAAAGTGTTTCATTACATACCAGCGATTCACGACCCGCTGCGTAAAAGGATACTTACTAAAACGAGCTATTTTAATAATCTGGGTAAAACTGTGCCGTACCAGAAACATTCGGAATAACGCATGCTCGGTAATCTCCGTTGTTCCATATCCCTCCAGAAAAGACCGCTGCAATTTTTTTATTAGTCTTTTGTGAAAAGCTGGTTGGAAAGTAAGCATTTCCAGTTGATGGAAAAATCGTGATACATCAAAATAAATCGATCCTTCCTGAATATCGTCAAAGTCCAATACGATTACCTGTTCTTGGTTTATTAAAATATTAGAAAGAGAGAAATCCTGGTGTAATAAACAAACGCGCAATTCGTCCTGCTCAATTCCTCGTGCCATTTTATGCAAAATACTTAATATTCGGTGGCGATCATCGTTATCGAAATAAAGTCTCTTGTAATCCACCAGTCGCCGTAAGCGCAGATCCACATCAGCAATCAGATCGCCCGGATTAAACCGCTGGTCTTTGATTTCCCCAATTTTTTGAAATACCTGAAGCCACCTGCCAATATTGAATAAAACGGTGCGCATGTGGCGGCGTGTTCCCGGTGTGGATATGTATTTCAGGCGGGGTAGCATATCCACAAACCGCTTCCCCGGAGTCTCTTCGGTTATGATGGTATAATCGGCCGGGGAAATATATAGAGGTTTTATGGTTCCCACTCCATCAATGTCTTTAAACTTCTGGTACCAGAAAAGAGTGGTGTTAAACTCCCGCACAATTTTCTCGCTGTAATCTTTTCTCTTCCCATAACGGAAAGGTTTGTAAATTTTCACATATACCTTTTTCTCGCCATCTGTTCCTCGCAATACACAGCGGATTACGTGAGAATACGGGCGTTCGTTTACCTGTAAAATTTCGTAGGTTTGAATGGTACCAATCCCCAACCGTTCCTGAACTTCCTGGTTATTGATTTTTTCAAAAATCTTCTCCACTTTATCCATAATCAAAGCCTGAGTCCCGGTTGCTTTATTCGTATGCATAAAAACGAATTTCCTCTGTCCGGTTCACGATTTGCTTTCCCTTAACCTCCAATGTGTTCAATTCCCACAGGTAATATTTTGTCCCGGATTTATTTTGTAACCGCACCATAAACGAAGCATCGGTGCGGACTTCTCCCCAGTTCCAGGTTCCATTCTTTCGGGATTGAACAAGAGTAACGGATTTTTCCTTTTCCTCTATTTCCCACACATCCACATCATCGGTTTCGTGCGCAGTTACACGCACCTCCTCCCCTTCCAACTGGAAGCTGTGTAAACTAATCACCGTTGTGGGCAAAGCGAGTCTGGCTTTTGCCCGAAAATAATAAGCCGGCAAGCGGATTCCATAGTTCTCTCCCAGCCATCCCTCCTGAGGCTTCTCTCCACCCTTGTGCACCGATATTTCCATGGAAGGAGTTAGAACCTCTGTGCGAAAAAGTTTATTTCCCAGAGGGAGTCGAATTTCGCCAGCGTCCATCTCATACTTTTCGATGTCCTGGTGAGCATGAAAATGGAGTTCCACCTCATGTTCCCCGGTTCCAGTAACCACGTCCCGGAAAAACCAGAGGTTGGGAGGGATAAAAATCAGGTGGCGTTCGTGTAAAACGGGTGGTCGCAGGCGAGAGAAACCATCGTGCCACACTCCCATAGTCAGTAGCTCGGGAGAAAAATGAGAATTGACGATCCGAAAATGGGGAGCATAAGCCAGTTTCATGGATCTTGGATTCCAGGCCTGTGTTTCGCCATTTACGGTAAGGGTATTGTGGGCTTCCGTTCGCCTGAAATAATGTGCCCATTCCCAGGGACCGTTATAGGTGTAATGCCCACCATCCACCCAGATGGGTTTTCCCTGAACGTGGAGTTCAAAAGCAGTTAAGTCCATGTGGCCATGAGCCGAGGAGAGAATCTCGTCGTGGCGGACACCATGGGCAATGGGACCCGCATCCAGAAACAGGAAATCAGAATCTTTTTCCCATCCACTTCGCACAACCAGGTATCCGCTTTTTTCGAACCAGCGCAGGGTCTGCACAGGGGGTTGAGCTCTCAGTTTCTGGTATTTCTGGAATCCTTCGTGCCCAAACAACCAGAAAGCATCTTCCTGAAACTTCCCTGCTACGTATTTCATATCTCCGCGCTGGAATAAAAGCGCCCCATAATTCTGAAACGCCCGAAAATCCCAGCTTGCTGCATCCCGGAAATAGATGGACAATCCATCATCCACTTCCCCGATGCGGGGAATGGTTCCATCGGGACGTTGAAGATACATCATGATTTCCGTGGCTTTTTCCAGTTGCTTCCACACATGGGGTTCTACGGGGTCCCCATTTAACTGCCGCAGCACCACCGCCTGGATGTAAAATCCCAGGGTAAAATGGTGATAGTACGAGCTTTGTTCCACCGTCATACCATCGGGATGAAACTGGCGGGTCACCTCCTTGCTCAGGATATTCCAGGCACGGCGTGCACGGCGCTCTGCCCCTTTAAAATGGGGAAACAGGTAATTAATGATGAACAATGCGGTGGTTTCACCAATTAAATGGTTGTAAGGGCTGAAATAGAACGACAAATTTTCCGAAAGATACCGCTGGTGCATATAAAGCGCTTTTTGCAGGAGGAAATTGATTTCTTCGGTAAACGCTTCCGAATCCCGGATAAAAGCAAACGCCCAGAGCCAGGCCAGAGAACGAACCGCTACTTCCAGAGCACTACTCCAGTTAATTCCGTGCTTGTACGGATTTTTCTGATACCAATCCCGAAATAGATGCACCACTTTCTGTGCGTATTTTTCTTCCCCGCTCAAATAGTAGGCTTTTCCCAGCTCAATTAGATACTGATGGCGATTTACCTCCCAGATATGTTTCACATCGCCTTGTCCCTGATTTCCACCAAAAATCTTGGCATCTCTAAAGTAAGTAAGCGGATGTCGATACTCAGAAAGCGGATCCCGATGCCAGTCGATTTCCCCGGGATAAGATACATCAATTCCCAGGAAATGTAGGTGGTTGTGGTAAATCCGTTCAGCTCGCTCCAGGCTAACCCGATACTCCTCGGGATACTGGCTACGGAAAAAATCGGCATTTTCCCGGCGTTGACGTTCATCCAGAAAAAAGCGACGTTTCCAGATGGGATTTCGGTTTTTCCGGGAGGAATTCCGAAGTACCGATAGGTCGCTTCCTTCCCAGAAAACAAAATCATCCGCAGCCAGCTTTTCACTTTCGCGGCGGAAGTGCTTACGATCCCAATATATCTGAACTATTTTCCGCGTGCGAAAAAAAACTTCATCAACTGACGTAGCTTTTAATTTTTTAAGCACAGTTTTCGGATCCATTAACTATCCTCAATTATCAAAAAATCCCGTATTCAATTAGGTGGAACTATGTTACATCCATTGCTTTCGCACATCTATCCCAAACCCTCTCCCCTTTCTCCCCGGTGCACTAATTCGAATCCCGGTACAAAATCTTCGAGCAGAACCCCTCAGAAACACTTTTAAAAACAATTCCAATTATCTTTATGAGAAATGCTAATGTGCTTAAATTTCTATAAAACGATTTTTTTCCTCGCTGTAACAAAGTTTCATAGCAATAGCACATAAATATTCCACATCGCTTTATTTCTTTCCGAAAATGCGGTCTCAGTCAACTATGCTTTTTCACTGCAAGTGTATTCACACTGCTTCAATTCAGGAATTCTCCTCCCCGGATACTTTTTGGGACAAAGTAACTCGTGCACTCTTTGAAGTAAATTTGTGAAACAATTTTTTTATATCACCCATTATTTCATTAAAAACCTCCTGAACATCCTGGAAACCAATAACCATATGGCTCGTGAAGTATACCAGAACCGAAACAACCGAGACAATAATAAACATGGTTAGGGACTCGACAAGAATGTACTTTTTCAGCAAATTAACCACAAGCAGCAACGCGAACAATTGAATGCTGCCATACACAAAAGCAGATCTTTGAGCCCGTATAAAAGTGAATGGGGAATAACGCAAATATTTCCACATCAACCATAAAATAAAATGAAGATAGATAATTGACCCAATTACCACACTCCAGGCTACCCCCACAATACCAAAACCCAATTTGGTACTGGCAACAATTAAAACAGAAAGAATAACCAGATAAGTTCCCTGTAATACTGTCCTTTGAGCGACCAGCCCTTTAGCCAGGATAACCGGAAAGAAAGTCATAGTCAATGTATTAATTAACCCGGAAATACACATAATCTGAAGAGGGGCGATGGTCGGAGTCCATTTGGGGCCATAAAGCACCGTTATAAAAGAAGGAGCGGCGAAAAATAACCAGATCATGATGGGATAACCCACAAAAGCGATGGAGGTTTGAACGCGCTTCAGGGTACGAATAATTTTTTCGTTTTGCTCCTGGATTTTGGAGTAAGCGGAAAATAGAACGGAATTAATTATGCGGGCAATTTGCAACCGGGGTAAATTCATCAAATTGAAAGCACGTTCGTAATACCCCAATGCATTTATCCCTAATAGGCGTGCGATTAAAAAATAGTCGATATTATTCTGGGTGTAGTTTATTAAATTATTGGCATATACCCAAAACCCAAAAGAGAACATTTCTTTCAGGGCACGAAATTTAAAACTAAGCCGGGGGAACCAGCGGGCATAGTAAAAAACAATAATTACTCCAAATATGCTCCCCAGAATTTTTCCCCACACCAGACTCCAGACACCAAATCCCAAAAACGCCAGGCCAATGGGGA
The DNA here is from genome assembly GCA_026991005.1 of Calditrichia bacterium. The sequence goes on from JALXCH010000246.1 coordinate 19,335, forward strand.
TAATCATCCCGGTAACGGTATTTGTTAATTGTACAATACCAAACTGTTTGAACTTCATCTTTCGCTGAAGCAAAGCTTTGGGAACACTGCCCAGCGCATCCAGAATAAAAATAATGGACATCACGTAAAGAATTTTTTCCACAGCCTGATTGTGAAAGAAATCTGCCAGGTAGGCAGCCAGGGCAATGATGATAAGCGCCAGGAGGGATTCCAGCAAAAGGTTAAAATAAAAGACCGCATCTTTGTGATCGTCGTTAATTTCCTTTTTCTGAACAAGTACCAGATTAAACCCAAAACTGGACATCCGTTTGGTAAAATTAAGGATGACGGTCACCGCACCCATCACTCCAAAATCGCTGGGGAAGAGTAATCGGGCAAGAATAACACTGGCACCAAAACGTAAAATCCACCGTCCAACACCAAAAAGTGCATTCCAGGCAACCCCTTCTTTAGTTTTCTGCGCCAGATTTTTTCCCATTCCGTCCTGCTTATTGCTATTTAAAAATTTTTTTTAAATAATCGTATGAACAGCACAATACTAAAATTTGGCGGATAAAATAAAAAAATATTTTCTAAAAATTGTGACCAATATGGCCAATTCTGGAGGAAAAATAAAATGCCCAGTTTAGAAACACAAATAATTTGCCAGAGTCCGCAAAGGTCAGGGAAGGATTGTATCGGTTAGCTGCGCGCGGTGCTCCAGGTTTGATATCTTTTTCCTAAAAAACTCTCGATAATCCCCACCAGCGAGGCGTAATGCACCTCGATAAAATAGAAAGGAATCATTAAAATAGAAGGAAGTTCTTTATTCTGGCGAATGCTCCACCAGCCCAAAAGCACCAGACCATAAAACAGTAACTGCAAAGCGAAAAATATACGGTAAAAGCTCCCTTCCCCCAGTAAAAAGAGATTGCTGAAAAACAGCAGAATGGCAAAGACCCACCAGTACCAACGCAGCACTTTGTGGGAAAAAATTTCCCAGGCAAAAATGCCGGTGCGCCAGGGATTTAGTACCCCGCGCATCTTCCAGAATCCGCGCCAGCTCCGGTTCACAATGCGCTTTTTCCGATAAAATTCTTTGGTGAAATCTCCCGCCGCATCTTCGTAACACACGGCCTCCGGAGCAAAAACTCCCCGGTAACCTTTGTACACAATTTGTAAGGGATTGACAAAATCGTTGATATCGTCGGCACTGAGAGGCTCGTATAATTCTTTGCGAATGGCATAAATGGCTCCGTCACCTCCCACCACGGAATGAATCCGGGATTCCATTTCCTTCAATTTCAGTTCGTAGCGCCAGTACAAATTTTCCTGCTTTCCGGCCAGTTTATCCAGATTCTCGTAATACTCGGCCTTGCCCACCACGTAACCAACCCGGGGATCACTAAAATATTTTACCAGCTCCTTTACCGCTCCGGGATGATACATGGCATTGGCGTCGGAAAATATGACGATTTCCCCGCGCGCTTCCTTTAGAGCATGATTCAACCCAAAAGTCTTCCCCCGCCGTTCGGGCATACGCAATAAC
>JALXCH010000247.1 GCA_026991005.1 Calditrichia bacterium
ATTAACGCTGCCCATACCGCAGCTGATGTGGATTACGTGCTGAATGTGCTGGAAGAATTCCGGAAATAACTCTTTGCTCCCACCCGGTTTCCCACCTTTCGGAGAAGCCGGGTGGAGCGTTATCGCAGAATATCAATAAATTCTGCGATTTAAATCGCAAATTCTTATGAAAAAATGCGATTTGCAGAATTGTGTGAATTGGTACCATCTAAACCGGTACCTCCAGCATCTTTACATTATTCCTTATAAAACAGAATTTTTTAAAGAGGAGGGGCAGTCGAACGGTTACTCCAGCAGAAATGACTCGATATTTTCCGGATGAATCACCTCCACCTGTTGCGGCTGGTAGATTTCCAGAAACCGCCGGGGGAAGCGTACTTTTTTTCGAGGATTCCATTTAATTTCCCAGGCACGGAGTTGGCCACCTTCTTCTTCCAGATAATCCACTTCCTGCTGCTGGTGCGTCCTCCAGAAAAATTGATTTACATTCCGATCGTGATAGTGCAAAAATTTTGTTCGCTCGGCAATCACAAAATTCTCCCACAATTCCCCAACATCCTGGCGCAAATGCAACGGATTGAAATTTTTGATTAACGCATTCCGAATGCCGTTATCATAAAAATAGATTTTGTGCATTTTTTTTATTTCATTCCGTAAATTGCGAGAAAAGGAAAATAAACGAAAAATCACAAACGATTTTTCCAGTAAATCCACATACCGTTCCACCGTTTGATTATCTGCACCAATTAATTGCCCTAACTCCGAGTAGGAAACTTCGCTTCCAATTTGTAGCGCCAGCGCACGAAGCAATTTTTCCAACAGGAGGGGTTTCTTCACCATTCCCAGGGCAAGGATATCTCGATATAAATAACTTTCGCTCAGCGAATGCAATAACTTCTCCTCGTAGCCATTCCGCATCACAATTTCCGGATAATAGCCATAAATCAAACGGTGTTCCAGCAAACGGCGTTCCTCTAACAGCGAGGTGGAATGAACCATTTCTTCGAACGAAAAAGGGAACAATTTAAATACCAGCTTCCTTCCGGTTAGCGGTTCCTGGGTAGCATCGGAAATATTTAAAGATGATGAACCGGTGACCAGTATTTTCAGATGGGGCATGGAGTCATATATTATTTTAAGCGTGATCCCAATACCAGGAATCCGCTGTGCTTCGTCAATAACCAAAACGGAGGCGTTTCCGATAAGTGCTTTTAAACGAGTCGAGGTGGCATGGGAGAGAAGCTCCTGTACATCCGGTTCATCACCGTTGAAAAACACGTACGGTTCGTTTAATCGTTTTAATATCATCTGCATCAAGGTAGTTTTTCCCACCTGCCGGGCTCCCAGAACAATAATGATTTTGTTCAGGGAAAGGTATTTTAGAATCAGTTTTTCCAATAAGCGAGGAATCATAACAAATTACCCTCAATTTGGGAATTTTTTATTTTAGAATGTTTACACCTCAGTTTTTAAGCCAATACCGAACCATTTTTAAAGAATATAGCAACAAAATCGCAGAATATCAATAAATTCTGCGATTTAAATCGCAAATTCTTATAATAAATTGCGATTTAAAACATTGGGTAATTTTGTCCGTTCTCAACCAGTGCTCAAAGCGGCATCTTCCTCTCACTCCCCTTAAGATGTTTATTCCAGATATGGAAAAGAGGGGTAGAAATCAGGTAACAATTTCAGGAAAAACCTCTCAGTTCCCGAACGGTTTTAATTTCTTTTTTTATTAGTCAAAATTACCCTGATGCTGTAAAAAGAAAGATTTCCACTACCCGGTTGTGTTGGATGCGGTGTTAAGG
>JALXCH010000248.1 GCA_026991005.1 Calditrichia bacterium
CAGTTCCTTTGCCGGAACCGTTTCGATATCAAAAGCCAGATGGGAGGTCACTTTTTTCTCCTTTTTTAGAATCTACAAAATCAACGGGAAAAACGAAACGAAAAGAAGAAAATTGTTCCCATTTTTTTAGCCGGAATCTTTTTCCAGCAAATACCCGACTCCCCGAATGCTGCGAAAGAATCTGGGATGCGCAGGATTCTCTTCGAAATATTTGCGCAGCCGGGCGATGAAAATATCCACGGTACGGGTTTGCAGATCGCCGGTCACATTCCACACGTTTTCCAGCAGTTCCTGCCGGGACACAATCTGTCCGCGATGATCCATCAGATATTTGAGCACCAGGGCTTCGCGCATGGTGAGTGTAATGTGCTGTTCTCCTCTCCGGGCGCTAAACTTCCGAAAATCGATTTCCCACTCCCCCAACCGGTAAACATTTTTTTCACTTTCCGGCAGATACCAGCTCTTCCGCTCCAGAATACGCCGCACGCGCAGAAGCATCTCTTCCAGTTCGAACGGCTTGGTTAAATAATCATCGGCACCCAGCTTTAACCCCAGAATGCGATCGTTGGCACTTTTACGAGCGGTTAGAAACAGAATAGGCGTCTGTCGGGAATTCTGCCGAATTTGCCGGGCGACTTCGTACCCATCCACATAAGGTAGCATAATATCCAGAATTACCAGATCAAATTCCTGTTGCGCCAGGAGCTCCAGTGCCTGCTGGCCATCCCGGGCACGGGTAACTCGGTAACCCTCTTCGGTGAGGTTGTACTCCAGACCCAGTGCCAGCGACTCTTCATCCTCCACCAGCAAAATCCGGGGTTTCGTGGACTCTTTTTCACTCCAGCCGCTCATCGTGCATCTCCTGGCTTTTGGCACTTTGCTGCAACAGGCGTTTTAAATATCGGGTCCGGCTGCGTCCCCAGATGGGAAATTCTAAAATGAAGGTACTGCCTTTGTGAATTCCCTCGCTCTCCACCGAGACCGTTCCCCCGTGTATTCGTACAATCTCCTGAACCATGTACAATCCCAATCCTGTACCACGAATATCGGGAATGTACCGGGATTGAACTCGATAAAATTTTTCGAACACCCGGGGTAAATCCCGGGAAGCAATGCCAATTCCCTTGTCCTTAAATTTAATGCGAATATTTTTCTCTGTACAGCTTAATTCCACCGTTAATTGAAATTTTCCCGGAGAATATTTTATTGCATTGTCGATTAGATTGGAAAAGACCGTGCTCATGGCCTCCCGATCCACCACCCACTCGAAAGGTGCCGAACCCACGATGGAAATGGCATCCTCGGGGAGTTTGAACATTTCGCGTAATTCCCGGATTGCTTCCCGTACAAATCGTTCTGCCACCACCACCTGGAAATTGTACCCCATTTTGTTCTGTTCAATCTGGGAGATATTCAAGATGGAGTCAATCAAATGTTTTAAGCGGCGGGTATCTTTTAGCATCATATCGATGAATAATTGCTGCTTCTCCGGTGGAACCCGGCGCAAGCGCAATGTTTCCAGATGCAGTTGTAACGAAGCCAGCGGCGATTTGAGCTCGTGAGTAAAATTAGCAATGAACGTTTCGTACAGGCGGGTGATATTAATTTGCCGGGTCAGGTAGATGAAAACAAAATAAATTCCTACCAGCACCATCACCAGCAATACCAACCCCGAAATTAGTGCCATAATCTGGGAACCGGTGTTCACCATGCGCGGGGCAATCCGCTCCCCCACCTGCTTTAAAATAATGTAGTTTGAGGTGAACCAGTAAATCCACAACCCCACCAGCGTGAGCCAGGCAATC
>JALXCH010000249.1 GCA_026991005.1 Calditrichia bacterium
TGCTTCAGCTTTCAACAAAACGGTAGGTTTAAAATCTTCCCATCCACATACCCAGACTTCCTGTCCATTCGATGTTCCATATATATCAAGTAAATCCACTCCCGTGCCGCTCTCTATCCGCTGCCAGCGCTGTCCGTCGTAGTGGGCAATGAGACCATTGTTACCAACAATGTATAAATCATTGCTGGAGGTGCCCCACATTTTGTTTATTCTTGAAGGAAATATTTGATCAGGTACTTTAATAGATTTAAACTTTTTACCATCCCAATGTATGAGACTACCAATACCAAACCATACGTCATTGCTATTAAAAGCAAGAATAGTGAAAATAGGACCCCAGAAATTTGAGCCTTGATAAATAAATGGTAGTCGCACTAACTCCCATTTCTGCCCATCCCAGTGCACCGCGTTATATGGCAGCCAGGGCTGTGTGCTATCACTGTAAATCTCCCCCACTGCCCAGATGTCGTTCTCGTTAATAATAGCCACATCATACAAAGCTCCGCTGCCATAGGGACTGGGAAATTCAATTACCTCCCACTGAATATCGTGGCTGGTGGTGTCCATGGTGGTTTGTGAGGATTGGATAGCACTCTGGTCTTTATGGCACGTCCAGAATAAAGAACTGGAAATAAGAAATAATAAAATGAATATTATTAATAACAAATTAAATTTAACGGTCATCGGATTTCCCTTTGATATTGTGTAATATGAAAATTTAATTGGTTAAATTAATAATCGGGGATGCTCGATTGCTACTAAATTTATGGGAATGGTTTATGTTTTTAGGAGGCGTAAGTTCAATATTTTCAGAGAGAGCATCGGGGGAATGGAAAATGAAAAATGTAAAATGATAAATGGAAAATGGAAAATGGAAAAAGAGAAAAGAGTAAAGAGTAAAGAGTAAAGAGAAAAGAGTAAAGAGTAAAGAGTAAAGAGGGAGAATGGGATAGGGGAGAGGGTAGAGTTTGGAAGACGGGTTTTGGGTAAAGCTGCGGAAATATCTGGTAAATCGGTGCAAACATGGCATATTACCGATATAAAATCCTCTGAATTTTCCCTCATTCCTGATGTATTTGGAATCCCTATACATAATAAAAAAATTTTTTTCAAAAATGCAAGAGAAATTTTTTGCAACTACTGAACCACAGAAAAATGAAATCACAGATAACACAGTCAGATACTGATCCTGGGGAAAGACACTGATTTAATTAAGAATTTTGAATTTTGAATTAAAAATTATCTTATAAGGATTTGGAATTTGGAATTTTTTTGTGATTTGGGATTTGTTTTTTGGAATTTGTTCCAGTAATTAGAAAAGATATTTTTTGACCGGATACTCCAGGTGTTCGGAATAGACTCTTAGGATTTAAAAACTATCGGTTGGCAGGGTAGGAGGCCACGGAGTGGCCGACAGAGCTTAGAGCTTAGCCCATGGCCTTCAGCCATGGGAATGGGAATTCCCACCCACCATTTTGAGTCCTGTAAGGACGACAGAAATAATTTTGAAATTTGAATTAGGAATTTTGAATTGTATTTTAAAATTATCGGGATCACCGGAATCAACAAAACCACGAATCGTTCGAATGGGAACTTACCCAAAAATTGCTTGCCCACGAATTACACGAATAATCACGAATGAAAAATAAAAACGTAATTCAAACAGAAAAAACATGCTAATCTATTTAAAATTATAAAATTAATGCTTGTTACTCTGGAATCTGTTATTTGTGATTTTTATTTTGGGATTTGAGATTTGAATTTTTGAATAAAAACATTTTAATTAGGCGGGATCGTGCAATTA
>JALXCH010000250.1 GCA_026991005.1 Calditrichia bacterium
ACTATGTACGACCTGGATTGAAATTTCTGCTTCTCACTATCGGCAGAATATGGCGTTTTTTCGAAAGCTTCTTACTCCGGGGGTGGAGCTTTGCGCGGTGGTTAAGTCCAATGCTTACGGGCACGGAATGCTGTCCATTGCCCGGCTGGCCCGGGAGAATGGTGCACGTTCCTTTTGTGTACACGCATTGGACGAGGCGCTGGAACTGCGCCGGGCAGGCTTTCGGGAGGATGTGCTCATCATGGGACCGGTGCTGCGCTCCCGCTTATCCGAAGTGATTGAAGGGAATTTCCGGTTAGCCATTTTTACCCGGGAAACCCTGCATGAGCTGGACCGGCTTACCCGCCAGATGAATCGCTCGATTCGCCTTCACCTGAAACTGGAAACCGGTACCCACCGCCAGGGGGTGGAAACAGAAGATATTCCGGAATTTCTGGAAATCATTCACCGCAACCCGCTCCTCATTCTGGAAGCAGCTTATACCCATTTTGCCAACATCGAGGACACTACCAATCACGAGTTTGCATTCGAGCAATTACGCATTTTCCGGGAGCAGGTGGATTTTATTCGCCAGAGGGGATTTCCTAATCTCCGGCAACATACGGCTTGCTCGGCAGCAATTTTACTCTTTCGGGAGACCCATTTCGACATGGTACGGCTGGGGATCAGCCAGTACGGTTTGTGGCCATCGCGGGAAACCCTGGTTTCCTACAAAACCATTCATCAAACCGGAGACGAGCGGCTGCTGCCCCCGGTGCTTACCTGGAAGACCCGGGTTACTCAGATCAAAACAGTGCGCCGGGGGCAGTGCATCGGGTACGGCTGCACCTACCAGACCACTCGCGATTCTCGCATTGCGGTACTACCGGTAGGATATGCCGATGGGTACGACCGCCGTTTGAGCAACCAGAGCTACGTGCTTATTAAAGGCCAGCGAGCACCGGTGCGGGGACGCATTTGCATGAACCTGATGATGGTGGATATTACCGATATTCCCGGGGTTGAACTGGAAGAAGAAGTGGTTCTTCTGGGGCAGCAGGGTCAGGAGCGCATCACGGCCGAGCATCTGGCGTCTCTGGTGGGAACCATCAATTATGAGTTTATTACCCGCATCAATTGGGGGATTCCCCGATTTGTGGTGGATTAAATCTGGTTGCAAAAATAAAATGAGATTGCCCGAAGAAAATTATTCATTCTAAATTTCGAAAAACAGAAAAAGGGAGATTGCCATGCTGGTTAAACTGAGTGTACCCACCCATTCTCGTACCGAATTTGTAGATGTGACCCGTGAAATTCAGCAGGTGGTGCGGGAGAGCGGAGTGAAATCCGGAGTGTGCCACATTTTTGTCCCTCATACCACAGCCGGTGTGACGATCAACGAAAATGCCGACCCCAGTGTAGTGCATGATATTTTAATGGAACTGAACAAAGTTATCCCTTTTAACGACAATTACCACCACCTGGAAGGAAACTCTGCTGCACACATTAAATCTTCTCTGGTGGGACCCTCCCTTACGGTGATTATTGAAAACGGTCAGATTCAACTGGGCACCTGGCAGGGAATTTATTTTTGCGAATTCGATGGGCCCCGTCATCGGAAGCTGTGGGTTAAGGTGATGGAGGGGTAAGCAAAGCAAGCAAGTTAACCATTGTATTGGTAGCGCCCGAAGCGGTAAATGGCGATGCCATATTGTAACCCGGCTCTCCCGGGTCGGGGATTTTAAAGCCAAATGATAAAAGTTAAAGAATTCTCTTCCATACAATAAGTAAGTTAAGAAATTTCAGAGGGGTGGAGCGC
>JALXCH010000251.1 GCA_026991005.1 Calditrichia bacterium
CCCAGGAATAGGTGTAAAGCATCAGTCCCCACTGGTAGTAGGTGGAACTAAAATTCACATAGTGGTAACGTCCATTTTCGTAATAAGAGTGGGAACCGGTTCCCACGGGGGGCCAGTCATAATATTTCAGCAATTGTGCCATTGCCAGGGCGACACAGCCACAGGAGTAGTGATTGGGTGTGTAGTAGTTAAATACGTTGTAGCCCCCCTGCACCCCCTGGTTCCAGTGCGTTTCGATAAGGGGACCAATTTCCACATCGTATTCCGTTTGTCGTGGGGGAACGAAGCTTTCCTCTGGGGAGTAGCTTTGCAACAATTCCTGCCAGCGCTGGCGAGCCGAATCCGCAGTAGAGGTCCGGTAAGCCCCTTGCAGTAAAGCCCGGAATTTTTGGGTTAGGTCCACAAGCAGATAATCCAGCAAAATATTTTCCGGAACGCGCGTAGTGTCGAACACCGATGTTTCCGAGTAAGCCAGGATGGGATTGAGTCGATCGTCGGCAGGGACAACGATAAACCCGCGGGGTTCCAGTGCGAACACAAAACCCAGCGGTGGCGATTGGGAATCGTTTCTCAGCACGAACACACCTTGGGGCCAATTCCCCTGCCTGGTGAATTGAAACACGACCCCCTGTTGCGCCAGCCGGTTAAAGGGCACGGAATGGTAAAACCAGCTTTGCGCGGCGCGGTAAGCGGTGGGTAAATCCACCACCTCTCCCCATAGCATCAGTGGCAGACTCCACACCACCAGCACCGCCCATGTCACCCACCGTTTCATGATAACCATCCGTTTTAATCCGGAAAAACAACCACAAATATCACCTTGATCCGCAAATCAGAAATTTTTCCAGAACAAGCCAATTCATTTTTTCACACTGTATCAGGAAAAACAATCATCTGTTAAAAGATAAGAACCATCTCTAATTGCATATCTTCTTCACTGCTTTGCTGGCCAAACCTCACTCTTATCTTAAAAACCCCACATCATACTTAACGGTGTCTTTCCAGGAATATTTTCCTTTCTCCAGGTACCCAATCCCACCCTTTATTATTCCTGTTTCTCATCCAATCGTGTCATTCGCGTTATCCGCGGGCTCCATATTTTTCATGGTATTTACTATATTCGTGTCATTCGTGCTATTCGTGGTTTTCATCTCATTTGCATTATCTATGTCATTCGTGAAATTCGTGGTTTCTACATCATTCGTGTTATTCGTGTTATTCGTAGTTTACAACTCATTTGCCTTATCTATGTCATCCGTGTTATTCGTGGTTGCTAAATCAAATTTTAATTTAAATTCATTTCAGTCGTCCCTTCGGGACTCAAATGGGTTTGATGGGAATTCCCATTCCCATGGCTGAAGGCCATGGGCTATGGGCAGATGGCCACTCCGTGGCCTCGCATCCTGCCATAGGAAAATTTTTCATTTTTGGCACCGCCTTTTTACCGTACACTCTTCCCAAAAAGAGCTATCCGGACAGAGCCCGTCCCCAGGATCTTTCGGATATTCCAAAGGATGCTGTGAACTGGCAGGATCCTTTGGAAAGAACTAAGAATCTCTTACATAATGCCCTAAAATGAGATTCTTCACCCCGCCTGTGACGTGATTCAGAATGACAGAGAAATGCCGAATTTATCGGGATACGGAATAACAGTGCTACTAAAAAATAAATTCCAAATCCCAATGTACAAATTCCAAACTCCCAGTTCCAAATTATAATTTCCAAAAAATAATTACTTTCATTCGTGCTTATTCGTGTGATTCGCGGGCTCCACATTATTTCCGTTATTCGTGTTATTCGTGTTATTCGTGGTTCCCCCTATCATTCGTGGTTCCGGGTTATTTAATCAACAGCATCTTCCGAATAACCTGCTGCTCCCGATAGCGGACGCGGAAGAAATACACCCCCGAAGCCCAGCGGGAAGCATCCACCTGTAGTTTGTAGCGCCCGGCTTTCTGATTGCCTTTCACCAGCGTAGCCACCTTCTGCCCCAGAATATTGTAAATGCTCACCTCCACCCGACCGGAACGAGGTAATTCGTAAGCAATGGTCGTCGTCGGGTTAAAGGGATTGGGATAATTGGGATGGACGGCAAACCGCCGGGGCAATTCCGCCGGTTCTTCCGGCTTTTCGATGCCCACTATGGGACTGGTTTGCTGAATCCACGCCAGCATATCGGCCATCAGCTTTTCCAGCTTGCGATAATAATCCGATGTTTCAATCTGGCGCATGTTGAAGTAGAAGGTAACCGTCATAAACGTGGTGGTGTTGTAGTACACGGCAGCGGGCATATCGGCCAGGGCGTAAGATGCCGGTCCCATACGGAAAATGGGTGTGGCGTTGGGCAACGGGGTTACCGCATCCACGTACCACAATCCGCTGTAGCGCCAATCAATGGTATCCAGTGTGCTGATGCCGCAGTTGGGATCGCGCAGCAGCATGGGCACGCCGGTTCCGCCGTCATCCACCTTGCTCTGGGCATCGTACGAGGAAATCCCAAAATAATCGTAAACAAAATCACCAACCTGGAAGGTATCCGGCGCACCACCGTACAAATCGTACAGGAAATCGTTTCCACTCATCCAGAGCCGACCGCCGTTATCCAAATAATCCTTCAACTCACTGTTTACCGTATCGGCTCCATTCCACAGCGCCAGCCCCACACCATCGTTACCCGTGAACCACAAAACCATATCATACGGCTCCAGCGTCTGGTAGTCGGGAATAAATTCCACCGTATCGCCTCCATTCAGAGCACCGCAATCAAACACATCGTACTGCACTCCCAGATGGTTCAGGGCATCGTACAGGTAACCTTCGTGATTGCTGTAATTGTCATCATCTACAAACAGCAGAGAAATTTTTTGTTTGAAGAAACTCAACTGCCGAGGGCCATTGCTGGAAGGCACCTGAAACACGCCATCGGAGACCTGAACATTCCATTTGAGCATCACCGAATCCTGCCCCATAGCGGTTAAGTAACTACCAATATCCACTGTAACGGAGGTGTCTCCCGTGGCAAACGAATACACCACGCTATCGGTGGAGGTGGTCAGGGTAATGGTGTAGGTCAGCGAATCGTTATCGGGATCGGTAGCACTGTGCCAGAAGAACAGGTAAGAGGTGGCGCCATTTGCCGTGAAAAACAGGGTCTTATCCGCCTGGGGATACAGCAGCGTAGGCGCAGTGGGCATTTCGGGAATGTTTTCAATAATATCCAGATAAAACGTATCTGCGACCGTGGTGTTTAAATACACATCGGTGGCACTTACCGTCCAGTAGCAGTGAAGCGTATCCCCAAATGTGGCAAAATAATTGTTGAAATCGTTCCCGAACATCACCTTCTGGGTATCGGTAAGTTCGACTGTTGTTATCAGGCTATCGCTGCCGGGATTGGTGAGATAGAGGCTGAAATCGTAATGGAAGGGATCGCCTTCGGGGTCGGTGGTCGCCTCCCAGCTAAACAGAATCTGCTCGTTCAGCGAATCCACCAGCAGCTGCGCCCCATTTGGGGGGGTAAGCATGGCGAAAGGCAGCGGCGGCTGGTTCACATGGGGCAGTTTAATCAGTGTTAACGCAAAGGTATCCAGCGAGGAAGCATAGGTGGCACTATCGTTGGCGGTGACGTACCAATTGCCAAAAATCGTATCGCTTCCCGTTCCGACATTAAATAAAGGGAGTAAATCGCTGGTAGTAAACGCAATACTGGTATCGGTGAGTACCGTATCGATAAAATTCACTTCTGTGGGATATGGGGCTGTAAAATAAAAATGGTAGTGATCCAGATTGTTATCGGGATCCACCGCCTGTTGCCAGCGGAAGGTAAAGGTTTGACTGGAATCCTCGGCAACCACCCACACGCTCTGGTCAGGCGGTTCCAGCAATAAGAACGGTTCCGGAGGTTCGTTAATATTTTCTACCAAACGCAGGGCAAAGGTATCGGAAGCCCAGGTGATTCCTCCGTCTCCAATTGCCTTTACGCTCCACCACACATCCAATGTATCCTCATCCTGAAACAGTGCCCAGAGGTCATCCAGAGTTAGCATCACCTGATTGGTGTTGCTGGGATAAGTATTCATGATGTTGGTGAGTGCGGAATCCTGAGCAATCACCATTTCGTAAGACAGCGACCCACCTCCGGGATTACTACTGGCGCTCCAATAAAAGAACAATCCCGAGAAAGGTTCGCTAATCCAGATTTCCGCTCCGTTCACCGGTGCCTGTAAATTAAAAGCGGTCGGTGGTGGAGGTAACTGGCTGGCAAACCAATCCAGAATGCCTTGGAACAGGGTGGCACGATGGGCCTGGGTATCCATGTAATAGGCATCCCAGAAGCAACTGAGCACTTTGGAAGTTCCGTTGTCGTTGTAAATGGAAGTGATGTATCCCGCCAGCACATAAGAGGAATCGCCAAATTCATAAACGGAAACTGCTCCCGGTGCGGGAGTACATCCATCGGCGTACCACAATCCTCCGGAGGAGAAATACCAGCGTACCGTGTCCAGGGTGGCGATATTCTGACCGGGTACCTTCAGCAGCATGGGTACCCCATTGCCGCCATCGTTTATTTTGGACTGGACATCGTAACTGGAAACTCCTAAATAATCGTACACAAAATCGCCTACCTGAAACGTATCCGGTGCACCACCATAGCGGTCGTACAGTACATCGTTCCCCATTACCCAGAGCATTCCCCCGTTGTTCAGGTAGGAAATGAGCTCGGGATTATCGGTATTAAAATTCGTCCCATCGTGCCAGAAATATCCTCCCACCCCATCGTTTGCCATGTACCAGATCACCAGTTTGTAGTTCTGCATAAACGCCGCGGTAGGCGAAGCGGCACTGTCCTGGGCATTAAATACATCGTAAGAATAACCTGCATCGGTGATCGCTGTTTCGATCCGTGTAATGTGGTCGGGACTGGAATAGTTGTCGTCGTCCACCAGCAAAATGGATAAATTTCCCTGAGCAAAAATGAGGGAAATCATCAGCAAAAGAATTAAAGGGAGGTAACGAAGAGATTTCATTACAGGGCCTCCTTCCGGTTTTTAAATTTTCACCCAAGCAATGATTTTAATTTGAAAATTTCATTTTAAAAGTTAAATATTTCAAAAATCTGCGAAAGCTTTAAAACATAAACCTCCACTACTTTTCAAAAAAGTTCAGCTCAAATAAACCATATGCTGAGTAAACCAATTTTAATTACCCTTATTTTTTGGTTAATTTCAGGTATTGCAATTACTTTGAGTTTTTCTCTGTTATCTGCTTGCAGCGATTTATGTTTCAAAGCTTTCCTGGGCATATAAACCTTACCCGGAGGGAGGGAATCCCTCCGGGTAGGGAAATAATCTTTATCTAACCAGCATCATCTTATGGCTCGAGGAGAATTTTTCGGTACGCAGATGGTAAATATAAATTCCGCTGGAAACCGGTTGTCCGTTGTCGTTCAGTCCGTCCCAGGTTACCGAATAGGAGGCGGGACGCAGCATGTCGTTTACCAGAGTGCGTACTTTGTGTCCCATCACATCGTAAACGGTAAGGGTAACCTGAGTGGCGCCGCGGGTATTCTCAGGAATATCAAAACGAATGGTGGTAGTGGGGTTAAAGGGATTGGGGAAATTCTGATGCAAGGCATACGTTTTGGGAGTCACATCGTTCTGGGTGAGATTGGCACCGTTGCTATTGGGAATCACCGAAAGCGGACCAAAGAAATGACGTTCGCCGTTCATGGCCACCGCCGCCAGTTTGTACCAGTAGGTTTGTCCATTCAGCACATTATGATCGGTAAAAGTATAGTCCCGTGAGGCATTAGAATTCCCACTACCCCGCAGTGAGGGAGTATTTTCGTAAGATGCAATTAGCTGGAACTGCTCCTGGTCGTTGTCCGAACGATACACTTCAAACCCCAGATTGCTCACTTCACTCTGGGTGCTCCATTTCAGAACGGCTTGATTATCGCCGGGAATAATGGCAAAGGAAGTGATTTCTACCGGTAAGGATAAATCGGAGCCATTGTAGTTCCAGGGTCTCCACACCGGTTCTGCCGTATCTCCCGGACCATCGTGTCCCAGACGCGCTGTATCTGCCGGAGAAGTACTGGCCGAATTCTGAGTCGTACTTCCTGAACCTTCGTCGAAATGGAATAAAATAGCAGTATTGGCGTCCGCCGTATAAGGCAGATCCGTTTTGTGATAATGCAGATCCGAAGGATTGACTGCTTCATTTTTAATCCGCACTTCATCAATATACCCTTCAAAAAAACTGGTGCCATTTCCTTTTTGGCCAACATACAAATTATCATTGGACACTGCGGCACGCATGTCCATATTGGCGTAATTCG
>JALXCH010000252.1 GCA_026991005.1 Calditrichia bacterium
CAACCGGTAAATATCCCATGGCATTCTGATTGAGTACAGAAATGGTTTTCCGTACCATCTCCACATCCATTAACCAGACGATGACCAGATCAATGGAATCCTGGCGAACCACAGTGATTAATTCATCTAGGTTGGACGCCCGATGGTAAATGTATTCCGTCTGTCGCAGGGTATCGACAATTTCTTCTTCGTACTGATCGTCATTCAATAAAAAGAGAATATCCTGCATAGTGCCTCGTTGTTTAGCTTTCCTGAATCACTTCCCTACCCATCATCTGGTAAAAAATTTGCCGTACCTGGTGGAAATCCTCGGGATTTACGGGAAGAAGCGGTACTTCGGGCGGCAGGTGTAATTGCTGGCGCAGGAATTGGAGCACTTTTTCCACATCGCCCCGCACACCGGTAACAGCCACCGCCATGGGTACATGGTATTTCGAAAGCATCTGGTGAATCAGATAGTGCACATATTCCAGATTTTCCTGCTGAGAGGCATCCAGGACGAAGATGTAACCCAGCATATTTTCGGAGAGCTTCTGCATTATGGGCTGAAAATATTCATCCACAGAAACTCCAAACACATTCAGTCGCAAGCCACCGGGAAGTTTTAAGCGGGTAAAATCCAGAGATTGCACCGTTTTAATTCCTTCCTTCTGCGAGCCCGCCAGCGTTTTAATAAGCTGAGTCTTTCCCGATCCCGGAAATCCCAGCACAACCAGACGGCCTTCCACCACCCCGGGCGGAAACAGTTTATGGCGAATCACTTCAATATCGTTTTCATTGAATCTCATTTCGTCCTGGAACGACTTATCCAGCTGGATGTGTCCCTTACGATACAAACTTTCCAGGATGCGGAAGGTTTTCAGCACAGAGTAAGGACTCTTTTGCAAAATGTTTAATAACGATTTCTCTTTTTCCACCAGGTGCAAAATGGTTTGGGTGTGCTCTTCGGCGGTTTCGATGGGTAAGGTTCCGGTGATTTGAAACACGGGATTTCCACCCGGCAATCCGGCGGCAAAACGACGAATCATCTGAGCTTCGTATTGGGCTTCGGCCAGAATTCCCGGAGTAGAAGCACTCAGGGTGCTGATTTCCGAATCCTTTACAAATGGTTGCATGCGCAGCTGGCCATTCCGGTGCAGCAAGATGGCGATGGCGGCTTCCTCTCCCCGAAGCGGTGGTGCCAGAGCTTCGATAATTTCGCCCCGATAAACCCGCATTTTGGCCGTCCATTCTCCATCCAGCAATTTAAATATGTAATTCTTTTTACTGAGAATCGCCTTACCCAGCAACTCGAACAGATTGAATTCACTTAACTTACCACGGGTGACAAATTTCTGGAGGTATGGGAATAACTCCCGGTCGCGGTAAAAACGAATTTTGAGCAGAGTGAACATGTTCCCCGCGCACTTCTCCGACCACTCCAGCACCCGATCCACTCCCTGACGGTACAAGCGCAAACGATTGTCTATTTCAATCCCTTCGCCATACACAAAACTAACATACTCTTTGGTGAATTTCACCCGATCCAGTTGCGGCTGAATCCAGCGAAATCCCACAAAGACCGCGTCAGGGACGTTTTTTTGAATCGCCCGGTACAATTCCTGAAGATCGGCCACCGCTTCCACCCGGAACTCTTTACCGGGAGCTTTTTCGGTAATCAATCGGGCACGATCTAAATCCGATTCCAGTAAATAAACTAAGTATGCCATAGAAATTTTCTTCCGCTAACTTCATGGAAATATAAAGGTTCCTGAAGCTCCAATCAATTCTTTTCCTGTTTCATTTCGCA
>JALXCH010000253.1 GCA_026991005.1 Calditrichia bacterium
GATTTACAAACAGGAGGGTAATGGTTGTGAGGATGACCAAACTGGCCCAGGGAATGTTTCGAGTCCGTTCCCGGAAGGAGAAAATTTTAGGGAGGTTTCTCTCCTGTGCCATCACCATGGCGAGGCGAGAAGTTCCGAATAAAGTGGCGTTGATGGCAGAGGCGGTGGAGAGCAATGCTCCCAATCCGATGAGGGTAAAACCAGCCTGGCCCAGAAACGGGCGAGCAGCTTCTGCCAGGGCATACTCTCTGGCTTTAGCAATCAGATGGGGGGTTAAATTTCCAATCGCGACGGTTGCCACCATGATATAAATGGTCAGGGTCACAATAATAGAAATCATCAAACTGCGGGGTAAATCTCGAATGGGATTTTTCATTTCATTTACTGTGTTGGGGATTAATTCAAACCCTTCGTAGGCGACGAAAATCAAAGCCGCGCCCATCAGAACCCCTCCAATGGGTTTATCGAAAATGGGGAACATATTTCGCTGTTTTACAAAAAAGATTCCAATTCCCGTGAAGAGCAACAGAATAATCACTTTGGTAATCACAATAAGCACTTCTGTCTCTCCGGCTGCCCGGATGCCGTACAAATTAATTCCTAAAAAAAGAAGTAAAATAAAACTTCCCAGAAAATGTTGCATGGCGTGGGATTGCACTTCCGGTAATCCAGCCATGGCTGCACCATACACTCCAAACGTATAGGCGTACAGGGCCATGGTACCAATATAACCCACCAGAAGCGTCCACCCCCCAATCGCTGCAATATTGGGGTTTTTAACGCTTTTTTCCATATAAGTGAAACTGCCCCCATCCGAGCGAAATGCCAGGCCCAGTTTTGCATAAGAGTACCCCGTCAAAAGAGCAATGAATCCGCCTATGGCAAATGCCAGAGGAGCAGCATGACCGGCCATCCCGACGGAAAGTCCCAAAACCGAAAATATTCCTCCTCCCACCATTCCACCTACTCCCATTGCCACCAATTCTTTAAGACCTAATTTTTCTTCTGGTTTCTCCATAAATTTTCCCTGTGTTTAAATGATTTTACGGTAATTCAGGAAATGTAAAAATCACACTTTCAGATTACCAATTATAAATCACCCACGAGATATTCAATGATTTTGTGCCGCTTTTTCGCAAAATTCCTCCGAATGTCAAAATTGAACCAACGGTTGCTTTTCCCGATTGTATTATAGTTCCATTTTAAAGAGATTAAAATCACAAATTGAAAATTTTAATCATCCTCTCTTTTCTATTTCAATCCTTTTTATAGGAAATTTTAATCTCTAAAAATGAGTTGAAATAGAATGCAAAATACAGCCATTTCCCAATTTTCCCTAATTTTGGCAGAATAAAAAATCTGGGATTCTGTTAAAAAGAACCCCAGATTGGTGGTAACTAATTCATTTCCGGGAAAGGAAAGTCCGGAGAATGCAAAAGGGGTTTCTCCTGATTTATTCCTCCAGAGGAACTACCTGCAAATGATTAATGACCTGACGAATTCCCCGGATGCGCAATAACTGTTTTGTAATCTCCTCTTTTGCCCACAAGGTAGAGCAGTTTCCTTCCAGAGTAACCACCCCATTTTTAATGGTAAAATGGATGGATTTTTCCAGCGGAAATTGGTGTTTTAATAATTCCCGAACGATTGTGGTTAAATTCTGGTCGCTAATGGCTTCTTTTGGGGGCAAAACGCGAATTTGATTGACAACGCCCCGTACTCCTTTTTGCCAGCTGGCGATAGTCGCTGCAATTTCTTTCTCTCGCAGGAAACTTACCTCTCCGCTTAAAAAGACAATTCCATTATTAACTTTTATCTTAATCCGATCTGGTTCTAAAATAGATTCGTTAACGTTCAGCTCCTTTCGAATGTTAACAGCAATCATATCGTCCGGTAAAGTAGGAGTATCCACCACAACGTTATTTTGAATTGCTTTGACTCCTGGAACTCTGGCTGCTATGGAAAAAATACGGAGTTTGTCGTAAAGAGTATGCACCCGACCTTCGATTTTAATTTTACCATTTCCCATATCGGTTATAGCAAAATCTTCGAGATAATAATTTAAAATAGCGGATTTGACGCGATCGGCCAGAGGGGTGGATTTTTCTGCTCCATAATTCACGGAAAAGGACAGCAAGTTAAAGGTGAGCACGAAAACCACCAGTGCAGAAAAATAACTCAACCTGCTAATTTTAGACTCCTCTTTATTTGTGCAGTTAACATTTTTTCATGTTCTTTTCAAAGCAATTTATTTGAAACCATCTGCACTTCCTGATAATTTTAGGAAACTTTAGAAAATCCTTTCTTAAACAGATGGATGTTCTTTTTCAATTTTTCAAATAAAGAGGCCGTTTTCTCTCCTTTCTCTAATTCGTCTTGCAAGCTGCGCAGATCGTCTATTAGTTGCTGATATTCCCTCGAGTTCATTGAATATCCCAGCAGTTGAGCAATTTCCAGTTGACGTCTGGCATTTTTTATCATGTGAAGAGCGACGTCACGCGAAGAGTCGGCAACAGTAGAAGCTCCCTGTGCCAGTGCTTCGGCAATGATTACCGGAAGGGGAATGGCGTTTTCCTCAATTTCCAGCGTGGAAAGGGAATGGCTTAACACCTGCATGGCCATATCGGGTTTACCTTTTTTGATTAAAGCCCGGGCATTGCGAAGCGAATTAAGAAATGGTGTCATCGGTAAGTACACGGTCGTTATCCGGATTTCGCTCACCAGATTATCCAGAATCCGACGGGCTTGCTGGAGTTGACCATTATCTACAAGTTCCTTTACTTTTTCCCGCAACACTTTTATGGTATCCGGGCCACTGGCCAGATTAATAACCTCGACCGAGGCATCGACCGGAAGTTGTTTGAATTCGGGATAATTTACCAGAAGACGTTCCAGTTTCTTTTTAGCTTGAGTTAACAATTTAAGAGCTTTGGCAGTGTTTTTTAGTTGAAGAGCTTCAAGTGCCTGCCCGGTTTCCTGAATAACCTGGACGGCTTCCAGTACTCGCCGAGAACGAAATGCCGTTCTTTCCCGATTAAGCTCTTCTGTAATTCTATTTTGTAAATTTTGAGAAGAAATACCAGTAGTGTCTGGTAAAATTCCCCGGTTATGTTCTTTTAATCCCAGAATGGTTTGAGATGAATCGTGGGGCGTTAAATTAGATTTTCCGGAATTGGGATGTGAACAACTAATAAACATGAAAATTAACAGCGATAAAAAGAAACCAATCAATTTTGTTACCCGCATGGTAATTGCCTCCTTTTTTGCTTTCTTACAAGTGTTGTAAAATGGAAATCCAGAAAAGATTCATAAAAAATAATTTTTTGATGAGGTTTTGATGGAAAGGGGGAAAAGGTGTAATGGAAAAGGGATTGTCTGTGTTTAAAAAGAGATTGTGCTAAAACATGGACCCCCGAAAGGTTGCGAGTTCGCCATATGAGTTTAAAGGAAGTTATGCGTTTTCTTTTCGAGAAAGAATAAAGTCCAGCGAGAATTTACCCCCGCCCATTTGCTGCACGAAAAGGAGTCCTCCTAAAATAGCCATGTCTTTCATGAACTGCATCTGGCGCAGAGCATCGGAGAAGTCCATATTGAATACAAGGTTGGCGGCAATTAAAAATCCGATGAGCGCCACAGCTGTGGAGCGAGTCCGGTATCCCAGCAATAACGACACACCACCGCCGATTTCGATGAGAATAGCAAACATGAGAGCCAATCCCGCCAGCGGAATATGATGCTGCTCCAGGTTGTACACCATAATTTTAAAATTTCCGATTTGTTTTATTCCCGAAACAACAAAAATAATGGAAATGAGGAATCGTCCAAACAACAGGATATAGGGATTAAAATCGCTGGAACCATTAAAAGATTTGCCCGATTTTGTGAAAGACTTTTTAGAACTCATGGATCTCACCTGTCATGTTTTGTGTACAAAATTGCTCAAAAATAAGCCTCTCCCTCCCAATTCCCAACTAAAACTTTAAATTTGACGTCGAACACATTTTATTTGGTTCCTGTAAAATATCTTGATTTTTACAATTTTTGTTTTAAGTTATTAGTGAAAGAAGGAGTTAACGTGCGAAAATAATTCAGGAAAGGAGCTTTCCATGAGGTATTCGATCGTCTGGATTTTGTTGGTGTTTCTTTCCATGGGATTCGTGTTAGCGCAGGATTTTCAGGATCCGTTTCGGGAACCGGATCAGAATTCCATGTTAGGTGGTCTGGGTATGACCTGGATTGATGGGAAAAGTTACACCACGATTACGCTGGCACCCGAAATTGCTTTCGGGAAGTTTGGGGCAGGCTTATTTGTCCAGTTGTTAATGGATAATAACAACAGTTTTAAGCTGCGTACGGATGAATACAAGGGCGTTGGCGGTGTGCTGCGCATGTTCCGCTATGTCCGGTACGGCCACAAGTACGATCCCTTCTATGCCCGGGTAGGAACGCTGGATGCTTATTCTCTGGGAAACGGTTTCCTGATGTGGAATTACAACAGTGCTTCTAACTACGACAAGCGTAAGATTGGTCTGGCGCTGGATGTGGATATGGGTGTGCTGGGATTCGAGACCATGACCAATAATCTTGCCCGGCTGGAATTAATTGGAGCCAATCTTTACTTCCGTCCCATTCGCCTGTTGAATCCCGAAATGCCTGTGCTCCGGAATTTGCGGGTGTACGGCACCTACATTCTGGATCACGATTTACCATCCTGGGAAACGCCCGGCGAGAAGAAAGATCTGATGGCGTACGGCGGCGGAGTGGATTTGCGCTGGTTGAATCTGGCCGTAGTGTACTCCACCATTTACTGGGATTATGGTAAATTTGTTGATTTTGGTTCCGGGAATTCTCTGGGAATTAACCTGATTTTCCCGGATTTTATCGGAATCTTTGGTCTGGCGGCCAAATTCGAAAAACGCTTCCTGGGCGAGCAGTTCCAGCCCAACTTTTTTGGTCCCATGTACGATTTACACCGCGAGTTAGACCCCTTCGAATATCCCTACGACAGCAACATCAATCTGCTGAAAAATGCTCCTAAAACAGAAGGATATTTTGGAGAACTGGTGGGGCATATTATTCATAAGGTGCGCCTTGTCGGAAATTATCAACGCTTGAATGGCATTAAATACAGCGGTCGCCTCCATCTGGAAGCCAAAGCACCGGATTTAATTCCCCGCATTGTTTTAATGGGATATTATGACAAAGTAGGCATCGAAACATTTACCGATTTCCGTACCCTGGATAATCGCTCCATTGCCTTGCTGGATGTGGGGTATCGCATCAATCGGTTTATGGTGCTTTCCATGGTGTACCGCTGGTACTGGGTTAAAAACGAATTACCGGATGGCACAACCGAGTATAAACCTGTGGAACGGGTAGAACCTCGATTATCCTTTAGCTGGACTTTCTAATTTTAAAAGGAATAATTCAGGAAACTGAATGGCAGGGAAGAGATGATATCTCCCCTGCCGTTTTTGTTTTGGGGTGCAGGAAGAGAGGGCTGGAGGGTGTTCAATCCGGGAGTTAAAGAAAAAGTCGTTGGCTGGTTGCGGTCTCTGAGGGAGGGGGTGCTGCAAATTGGTTTTCCGCCCCTCTGTGTGGTGTGCGATGGAGTCATTTACCGGGACTCTCCGCTCCCTTTAATCTGTTCCCGGTGCTGGGAAACCCTCACTCCCGTTGAGTCAGAATTTATTGAGAAAAACATCCTTTCCCGGCTGCTGCCCTGTTATCTGGACGGATTGCAGGTGGGATTCTACTTTAACCCGGTGGTGCGTGCGCTGGTGCACCATATTAAATACCAGCAAATGAACACCCTGGCCCGGCGCTTTGCTGGCTATGTGCAAAATATGCTAAACATTAAAGCACTGGAGAAAGAAGTGGCGGCAGTAGTTCCCGTGCCATTGCATCCCCGGCGCGAGAAGGAACGAAATTTTAATCAGAGTGAGTTCATTGCCCGGGGATTATTTTACCACAGTGCAGTGCCGGTGCTGCCTAACCATTTGCGGCGGATTCGTCATACTCGCTCGCAAACGAAACTCAATCGGGCAGAGCGGCAGGAGAATGTTCAGGGAGCATTTCGCTGGGAATCGCGATTTTCTTTAGTCGGGAAAACAGTGGTGGTCGTGGATGATGTGGTAACCACCGGTGCTACCCTGAATGAGTGTGCCCGGGTGCTGAAAGAAAACGGAGCCTACCGCGTGCTGGGTATTGCCCTTGCCACCCCACCGGAACCTGAAAAATAAACTTCCTATTTGCAAGCTTCCGTGATTCGGGCTGGAAAAATTGTGAACTTGCAAACGTGTGGTTAGTAAAATGTATATTG
>JALXCH010000254.1 GCA_026991005.1 Calditrichia bacterium
ATCCCGCGGGCATGCGCTTCGTTCACCAGTTGTTGAAAATCGGCCAGAGTCCCGTAATCGGATTCAATGGCGTAGTAATCCATCACCGAATAGCCGTGGTCATCGGGACTTTCGTTAATGGGCATGAACCAGAGGGTATTGACTCCCAGGTCGGCAATTTCATCCAGCTTCTGAATAACGCCCTGGAAATCGCCCCGGGCGGAAAAAGAACGGGGATAGATCTCGTACACCACGGCATCTTTCAACCAATCCGCACTCTGGTCTGTGGAAAACATACTGGCGGTGGAGTCGGTAATCCGCAAAAATGAGCGGAAAAATGCGCGATGGCCCGCCGCATCGGTAATCACCAGATTAAAATAATATTCCCCCGCAACCGTGGGTTTGGGGAAACTCACCACACTTTGATGCGGATCGGAAAGGGTTACATTCTGGGGATTGTTGGGATCCATTTCCCAGTAGAAATCTGAAATATCGCCATCGGGATCGGTGGAACCGGAGGCATCCAGCACCATGGTACCCGAGGCGTTAATGAACACCACCTGCGGCCGGGGATTGTGATCCACCCAGCGGTTGACGATGATAGGTTGGGAATAACCGGTACTGCTGCCGTTACTGGCACGCGCCTGAATGAGATTGTCCCCTTCCTCCAGGGGGAGCTCCACGCTCCACTCCCCGTTACTTACAGCCACCGTAGTATCCACTCCATTCCGGGAAATGATGACCTGCGAGATGGCCGGATCGTCCACCGTGCCGCGCACCGTTTTGGTAGCCAGCACGGTGTGGGCATTGCGGGTCAGGATGGTGACCACGGGTGGTAAATTGCCCCAGGTGGAATCCAGATTGGTGGGAGAGAATTTCAGGAATCCCCTCCCCTCCCCATCCGGCAAGGCCAGATGCACATTGTTGAAATTGGCAAGAATGCGCTCCTGCAGGGGCACATCCAGCACATAATCGCAAAAGAGCAGATCATACACGTAGGGATTCCAGCCGGTGGAATCGCCACCCAGCGCCGGAGTTACCACCACCGTACCGCTGGCATCTTTCAGGAAGGTGTAGGCAGAAACGTACCAGGGGTGATTGAAACTGCCCAGAATTTGCTGGAGTTCCGTCAGGGAGAGGGCAAATTCGAACCGGTTGGCACCCAGCGCGGCGGTATTCAGCACAACGCTACTCCCAAACTGTGCGGGGTCTCGCTGGATCATCAACCGATTTTCCGTATTGGGGTCGAAATTGGGATCGTGGGGATTGGCCAGAGTGAGGTACACTCCGTACCCGTTCCACTCCCGAACCAGCATATTGACCCCGGCTTCAGCCGGTACCGGCATCCCGCTGGTATTTTCCATAAGATACAGTCCCACGCGGGTAGCAAAATCCAGTTCTCGCAGCGCAATGGAGAATTTCAGCGAATCGTGCGCCGGGGTTACCTGCAAACGAAATTCAGTAAAGTCGGTTGCTCCGGGAACCACCCCGGAAGGTTCCTGGTAACTCCCGGTACCGGTGTTATCCTTCACCGCATCCAGCACCCGAAGGCCATCGTAACCGGAGGGATACACGCCGAAATGAATCATGGCGGGACGGAAATCCACATCCAGGCTGTCCCGGGCGGTGATTTGTAACAGATGATTCCCCTCCGCTACCCCATTCAAACTGCCATAGATGCGCCCCATGCTGGCATCGTACTGATACGCCACATTGCTGCCATCCAGCAGTACCTGAATGGTACTGGCATTGATCCCGGAAAAGGAAACACCCGGTTGCACCAGCGCCTGAAATGCGATTCCGTTACCACTGGAGAAAATTTCCCCCTGCTGCGGTTCCAGATAATAAAAATACCCGGCGCTGTCCGGATAAAAATAAAGCATGGAGTTGTTGTGATCGGCGGAATTCATGTGCGGATTGTCTGGGTCGTTAATCCAATCCTCGTTGCCCAGACCGTTGACATGGTACTTGTACTGAAGCACTGTATTGTAAGGAATTTCCAGACGCCGCCCCAGCACATCCGGATTACCGGTGCTGTACAGCGTGTCCGCCCCCTGGCTTCCCCAGCCATTAAAGGTGCCTTTGATTAATCCAAACGTTACCGGTGCATTCAGATAATTCAGGAAATAGCTCCGGTTGTCCAGCAGAAACACGTACGGGTACAGCCGCTGGACGACCTGTTCCAGAATAATATTCCAGTTGCTCCCCCCCACATTGTGGGCCCAGTTGGGACCAAAGGATTGCGGCGGCCCATCGTTGAACACATAGTGCAGGGAATAGATGGTGGAATCCGTGGGGATTCGGATGTACCACACCGTTCCGGAATAAAGGGACATGGGGGAACGGGCGGCAATGCCATCGGGTGCCAGAACGGTTCCCGGCGGCCAGAGGTATTGGGGCGGTGCCTGCCAGTTGCCGGTCCCCAGTTCATTCACTCCCCAGTGAATGGTTAAGGTGCTCACATTGTTGGGCATCTCGGGATTCTGGGTGGGATTGAAGTAAATGGTGATGGTATCTCCCGGTACGGGATTCGCCGGTTCCCACCAGCTTCCATTTTGCCCGAAAGCAGAGAGGGTGAACAGTATCATCATCAGAAAAATCATCGATTTCATTTTCATGGAAAAAACCTCAATTTTTTTAATCTATTACACCTATTTTTTATTGACTTATCACCTACTCACAGAATTCTTCTAATTCACGGAATTCTTCTAAAGAAACTAAAAACCTAACCGCAACATTCGCAGGGGAAAGCGCAACGAAGGCACAGGGAACCTCCCAATTTCAAGTAAATCCTCATGTTTTTAAGGATTTTTTTTTGGCGCCATCCACAGGTCGTGTTTCCTTCCCCGCAAAATGTTTTGGGTGCCGGTTTTCATTTCTTTCCCAGATATATTTTTGCGGAAAACGGCATCATATCCCCCACCTTTCCGGTTCGCACATTGAGTGTTTCCCGGGAATGATTCCAGAGTCGGAAATCCCATCCCTGCAATTGCTGAAGCAGCGAATCGCGAATCACCACCCGGCTATTCACCACAGTTCGATTGGCAAAATTAAACACCGCCACCGCAGCGGAATGCCTGCCAATCCGGGCAAAAGCGGTAAGGGAAGCGGGAACGTTGGTGCGCACCTCCACGAAATTCCCCTCGGTAAAGCAGTCGTACGTTTTACGCAGACGAATTAACCGGCGGTACATCCCCCGAAGGGCGGTATCCACTTCCGCCCAGTTGAGCTCCGATTTGTCGAACAATCCCGGTTTTTGCACCGCTCCCATTTCCTGCCCGGCATAAATGAGCGGAATGCCCGGGGCGGTAAAAATGAATGTAGCAAACACCTCAATTGCCTCCGGACCGAAGACCGAGAGGGCGCGCTGCTCGTCGTGATTTTCCAGAAAACGCATGGGGAGGGCATTACGGGGATAGCGGGCATCTTTTTCGGCAATGAGGTGGCTGGCTTCGTGGGCTTCCTTTTTCCCTTCGCGAATTTCCCTGAGCAGATGGTAAAGCGTCCAGTCGTAATCGGAGTTAAATCCCGCGACGATGAGCTGGGGATCTTCCCATTCCGCCAGCAGGTAGAGTTCCCGTTTTAACGCTCGCAAACGCGGGATGGCTTCTTCCCAGAAATCAAGCGGTACCATTCCCGCCACATCGCAGCGATAGCCATCGATATCAAACTCCCGAATCCAGTACTCCATGGTTTCAATCATGTAGCGGCGCAGTTCGGGATTATCGTAATTGAAATCGGTGATGTCGCTCCAATCCGCCACTTCGCGGGTAAAATTCCCCTCTGCATCGCGCATGAACCAATCCGGATGTTCCCGCATCAGCACATTGTCGTTCGAGGCGTGGTTAGGCACCATCCCGATAATTACCTTCAACCCGCGGCGGTGGACTTCCTTTACCAGGGTGCGGAAGTCCTCTTCCGTTCCCAGTTCGGGATTCACCCGCCGGAAATCCCGAACGGAGAAAGGGCTTCCCAGCGTCCCCTTACGTCCCTTCTCGCCAATGGGATAGATGGGCAGCAACCAGATGATATCCACATTGAGCTGGCGGATGTAGTCCAGTTTCTCCTGCAACGCCCGGAAGGTTCCCTGATGGGTGTACACGCGGGGGAACACCTGGTACAACACCCCATGGCGCGCCCACTCCGGCGCCACCGGCCCCTCCAAATGGCTGAAATCCGCCAATTCCTGCCCGCTTCCATGACGGCGTTCACAATACAGAACCAGCATTAAAAACGAAAGCATGATGACCAAACTCCATCGTAAGCGCATCGGTTCCTACCTCATTTCCTCCGGTAAAAATTTGGACCCGTTGGCGTGCATGCGAGCCAGTTTTAAGGAATAATCCAGGTTAATGAGGGGATTGTCCGGATATTTCTCCCGCAGGAGCTGACCCAGCAGTTCCAGTTCGCCGGGATGCATCTCCAGCACGGCATCGCGCACATCCGTTCCGGTACGGATTCCAAACAGGGTAATGTCCAGCACGATGTGATTGGCAGCTATTTGCACAATGGCTTTGTTGCGCGTCCAGGCGGTTTTGCACTGCATTAAGCGATTGGCTTCGCCCATGATGAGCTCTTCCCGATCCCGCACCAGAATAATTTTGTGATCCCACACCTTTTCCAGTTGTTTTTCGTCCAACCCGTAACTGTACACCAATCCCACCTGGGGCAGACTGGTGAAGGAGAAAAGAATCACCTTCACCCCTCGCTGGACGGCTTCCTCCAGCTCCCGGCGCAGTTCTTCGAATTCCTTCCGCCACAGAGAAAGGTAGATCTCCTGATGCGCTTCCCGGATCATCTCCCGCGCTTTGGAAATGAGATTGTCGTAGCCGGTGATATTCCAGAGCTGGCCGGACTCGATGTCAATTTGCACTTCCGAAAGGCTCTTGCGCAGATCTTCCACTTTTTGTTTGAATCGCTGCTCCAGCATTTTCAGGAACTCTTCCGGTGGTAAAGGCACGTACTTTTCCGGCTGGGTAGAGAGGGCGCTCACAGCGCCGTAGGATTCCAGCCGACGGATGACGTCGTAAATGGCGGAACGGGGCACTCCGGAATTTTTACTCAACTCGTAGCGGGTGGCGGGATGATGTTGCAGCAGGGAAACATAGGCCCGCGCCTCATAGCGGGTGAATCCCAGTTCGGCCATTTTTCGGGAAATTTTATCCAGCATCCTGATCCTTTATTTAATTTTATTGATGAAATTTTTCAACAATTTATCCTCACATTCTCAATAAATTTACAACCGGTTTACAGTAAATTCCACCTTGCAAATTACTATTTTTTTAACCGCCAGGGGCGGAGAGGTAGTGCTATGGACGTTAAAGAATTTCATATCACTAATTCCAATCGTTAAATCCTAAATTTCATTGTTCATCCCGTCCCTTCGGGACGGGGTTTGTTTTGGTTTTTTCCATTTCCCACAAATGGAATTTGTGGGCTAGTGGCATTCCGTCCCTTCGGGACGGTTTTATTTTGCCATCCTTCGTTTCTTTGCGTCACCATTAAGTTTTGTGGTTTTTTAACCGCAACGGCCACAAAGAATTCGCAAAGGTCGCAAAGGATTTGTAATTTTTTATTCGCAGAATGCTCCACCGCGCACTTTGCGCCATCTTTGCGTGCTTTGCGGTTTATTTTTTAAAGTACCAGAATTAAAAATCCTCCTGTTCAGCGTTCAAAACCAATCCCCATTTTTGCACCGCATCCTTCGGACACTTTTCATTCCCTTCTGTGCCTTCTGTGTCCTCTGTGGTTTTTTAACCGCAAAGGTCGCCAAGAATTCGCAAAGGTCGCAAAGGATTTGTCATTTTTTTCTTTTTCGCAGAATATTTCATCGCGCACTTTGCGCCATCTTTGCGTGCTTTGCGGTTTATTTTTTAAAGTACCAGAATTAAAAACCCTCCTGTCCAGTATTCAAAACCAATCCCCATTTTACATTTATCATTTTACATTTATCATTTATCATTTTTTGCACAGCATCCTTGGGACATTTTACATTTTATGCCCAGCATCCTACCCGTGCGCAGCATCCTGTGGAATATCCGAAGGATCCTGTGGACGGGCTCTGACCGAACGGTTCCCTATCCGATACGGACTCCCGGAACGGGTCTGTGACTGAGAGCGGGACGAGCGGACATTTTACATTTATCATTTATCATTTATCATTTTTCATTTTAAATTTTTCATTCCCTTCAGTGCCTTCTGTGTCCTCTGTGGTTTTTTTAACCGCAAAGGTCGCCAAGGATTTGCAATTTTTTATTTGCAGATGATTCACCGCGCACTTTGCGCCACCTTTGCGTGCTTTGCGGTTTATTTTTTAAAGTACCAGAATTAAA
>JALXCH010000255.1 GCA_026991005.1 Calditrichia bacterium
TATAAACAACATCCCCTTCCAACCAACTCTCCCCTCCCAGAAAATTTTCATTTCTTTTTGATTAAAATCAGGGAACACCACGAAAATTGCATTTTATAATGTATGGATTAACAGGAAGGTAAGCTTACGACAGGAGTTCAGAGCTAAGAATTTACATTATCAGGAGGTACTACTGGTGTGGCAAGGTTGGATTAGCCAAATTCTTGGTCTCTGGCTCATTCTGTCTGGTTTAATTTCTTCTTTACAACATCCTGTTACGGGTATTCTGACTGCTGTGTTTGGCTTCTGGGCTTATCGGCATTGGCAATGCATTGTCAACGGAATTCTGGGACTCTGGTTAATTCTGAGCTGTATCATTACCACTTTGATTCATCCGCTGAATTTTATCATTGTGGGATTGGACATGGGTACACTTGGTCTGTGGGTGGGATTAAGTCACCCGGTACATCGTATGGACACCAAAACAGTTTAAGCCTCATCACGATGCACCCCGAGGCTCCGTTCCCTTAAAAGGGGATGGAGCCTCTTTTTTTATCCAACACTTTTTCACTCCCACAATTAGTTATTTTGAGGGATTCTCCTGTGCACTCCAGCATGGACGCTGAAAATTTTTATTTTCGGCCTGCTCTATTCCTTGAAAAAGTTTATATTAAAATATCTGTTTCTGGTTAATAATTTTAAATTTGTTCTGAAGAAATATAAAACTCCGGGAGTTCCCATGCTTTCCTTCAGTGATTATATCCAGATTTTTACGGCCATTTTGATTATTGTAAATCCTCTGGGAGCAGTGCCGGTATTTGTGAGTTTAACCGAGGATCAAACGGCATATGAGCGTAAACGCATTGCCCGCACCGCGGCAATTTCGGTGGCAATTGCTCTGGTGGTAGCCAGTTTAAGCGGAGAGGCTTTATTAAAATTTTTCGGGATTAGCATTCCCTCATTCCGAATTGCCGGAGGCATTTTGCTTTTGCTCATGGCCATTGCAATGCTTCACGCCAAACAGTTGCACACCAAACACACGCCGGAAGAAGCGGCCGAAGCCGAAGAGCGCGATAATATCGCCGTGGTCCCGCTGGCAATTCCGTTAATGGCCGGGCCGGTGGCGATTAGCACCGTCATCATTTATTCCCATAAAGTAAGCGCCTTGCTCGATCACCTATTTATTTTGGGGAGCTGTCTGGTAACGGCCCTCATTGTGTGGATTTTTTTACGGATGGCGATTCCCATCGCGCGGGTTCTCGGGAAAACCGGTATCAATGTGCTCAATCGGGTGATGGGATTGATTCTTTCTGCCATTGCGGTGGAATTCATTATGGAAGGGATTCGTGCCATGTGGCGAGGTTAGTGCAAAAAGCAAACATCCGCCTGAATCAGGAACTTTCCTCATCCAGGCGGATAAATTTACGGTATTTCTTCTAAAACTGCTGCCAGGCAATTCCAATTCCGATGCTCCAGTACTGATGATTCACCTCCGTCCCGGTGGGTAACTCGCCACCAAAAGTATAATTATACCGTCCCGTGAGCACCAGACTGGTATTCAAGCTAACCGGAAAAATGAAACCTGCTTCCGGTGCGAGGCCCCACTCCCAGTCATCATCGTGAAATTCAAAAATTCCAATTCCCAGACGCTGACTCATAAGGTATCCGCCTCCGTTCAAGCCCACAAAAATCCGTTTATCTTTTCCCACGGTAAAATAACGGTGAACATTCAGCATAATGGGAAATGCGTTTAAATAACGATCCTGAATTCCGGTAATAGCGCCGGGATTTTCCGTATTCACCTGGATGGTTTCACTGGTACGCTTATAAAACACATTCCAATCCAGGGTAAAACCTATGGTAGTATAGGAATCCAGTGTCTTGCGAAAGCTCATTCCAAATCCCCGAAAGCTGGTAGCGCCAATAAAATCGCGTGTATCTCCGGCGGGAATCCCAATTTCGTAATTAAGTACTCCGTACCAGTTCTGGGAAAAACCGGTGGTAAAGAAAACCCCACATACCATGACAAACATTATTATGAAAACGACGATCTTTTTCATCACACATTACCCCACTTTTTTAATTTCAAATTATTTACCTTCGCCCAGATACGGGGATTGCAGAAATGCCTGATTTATGGCACGGGTGATGCGCTCCCGGGCATTCGAAGCACTGTCGATTAGCCCATTAATTCCCGCTACCCATAAAGCTGTGGATTTCTGCCCCGCTTCGTCCGGATCTACCATTACAATCAGCACGGTGCCGGTATCAAATTTGTACGCCACCGGGTAACACCATCCGGGAGTTCCCCACCACCAATCCCAGTACCAGGGATAGCAGGTACTGGTCGTCCATTCCGTTTTGGTTGCCAGAGAAACAACCACCACATCTGCATCCTGGGGATTTGCTACCCGGGTGTAACCGTATTCCTGCAGGTTATTTTTAATAGCGGTTAGAATGTACCCGGCAAGCTGGGGATCGAGGGGTTCAACGTTATTATTTTTACCCACATACGCTACCGTATCTGGCATGGCATAGGTTTTCTTATCCGCAAAGCTAACCCCCTTCTTTACAAAAGTGGTAATCACATCGGTTTCAGAAGGGCTTAACGGTTCGCCGGGGTAACAGGACACCAGCCAGAAGGTGATTCCCGCTAAAATCAAAAAAGTGGCCCCCAATTTCCACTGTTTCCGAAAAATCAGTGATAATTTCATATAACACCTCTCCTTTTAATTAATTGAAATGAATTATCATCATTTTCTTCCAAACGGGTGTTAATCCTCGGATTTCTCTGCTTAGGCTTGCAATTGCGTTAAAAACCCAGAAACAGTCTGAACCTCCTTTGCTTCTTATTCGATGAACAATTCACCTCAGTGTTACTGGTTCCATTAATTTTAGTTCAATTTTCGTTCCGGCAGGAATTTGAATATGGCGATCTCCGGCTAAAAGAGCCAATCCCGCTCCCACCGCTGCTCTTTTACCGGTGTCACCGGCTGCGGCACCAATCAGGGCACCGGCACCCACCATCATTGCTCCTGTTCCCCGACCTCCTTCTGCGCCTACTGTTCCCGTGTTAATGGGCACCGTTTTCCCGTTAATAATCAGTCGATCGAATTTAATAACGATGCGCTGCAGACCAATACGGCACCCGCCAGCATCTTTCCTAAATAAATCAAACCGGATTGACTGCTCATACCATTTTAATTCTATCGTTATCCCCATGACCTCTGTCAGTTCGATAATTTGTACTATCCCTTTTCTTTTATTGAAATATAAACATAATAAGGCACATCGGAATCGTCCTTTCGCAAATATGGTAATTTTTTCTGCAAACGAGGGGCGGGGTAATCTTATCTGTATTCAAAAATGGCCGGGGCGGACACATGGACTGCCCGGAAAAGTTGCGGTTCGCGGGTGGTGAAGGAAAACCTCCAGAAATTATCCCTGGGGGAGGTGGAATAATAATTCACACTAAACTGAATGTTTTTGAAAACCAGGTGGTCGTTACTGATGCGCAGACCCAGTCCAATACGAAAAATGGGGTAGTTCCAGGCCGGAACCAGGTCGGAAGAAGAAATGAATCCCATATACAGGGTGCCGAAGATCGCGAAGCGGAAACCGTACCAATACCAGGGAGTAAATAGAACCGATTCCGATTGCAGCACAATTTTCTGCCATCCTCTCGCTTCCTCATGTACTATTCCAAATGTACTATTCCAATGAAGGTTTAAAAACATTTTGAAGAATAGCCAAAATAAAAATGTTTACCCTGGATGGTTTTCAGAACCTTGGAAAATTTCCCTCTTGAATAAACTATAACTCGCACATTTACATTATGAAGGAAACAAGGCTTCTAACAACTTCACTTCTTACGCCCATGGTATTCTCCCGTACCACGCCTCCACCTTTTATTAAACCAATTAGCGAATTGGGAACTGCTTCACTCTTTCTCCAGAACATCTTCCACCAGCAACGCCTGAAATAGTTTGTAGGCAATCGCCAGTACCACGGCACCCACAAACAGACCGATTATTCCCGAATACATCATCCCGCCGATGGCACCCAGCAGAACGGCCAGTATGGGCACATCCACACCCCGACCTAAAAATAAAGGTTTCAGAAAGGCGTCGCTCATACTTACCAGCAAACTCCACACAGTAAAAATGACTGCCGGGGTGGTTCCGGTAATGGTAAAGGCATACACGGCCAGCGGTCCCAGAATAAGCAATGGGGGCAGCTGCATAATAGCCAGCAGCAGAATTACAATCGCCCATAACCCCGCAGCGGGAATTCCAACAAGCGCAATGCCGATGCCACCCAACAACGCCTGAACCGCAGCCACCAGCAACACGCCCTGCAACACACTGCGAATGATGGCACCGGAGAGTCGGGTAAACTCCTCTCCGTGCTTGCCAATCAGGGTGTTAAAAATGGAATGCGCCGCTTTTTCGGAAGCCTTGGCTTTCACCAGAAACACCCCGGAAATAATAATGGAGACAATAAACAGGAGTAGGGTGACTCCCAGGCCGGAAACGGAACGGATTAAGCTCTGCATCAACATTTTAATTTCGGGGGAGAAGCGGGAAATCGCTGCATCCATATTTTCGGCAAAAAGCTTCCACACGTCGTAAGTGGGTTTGCCAATAAGCGGCCAATGGGCAACCTTCTCCGGCGGAAGAGGAATCACCATCTCTCCCGAGCGAATCTGAACCGCAAGCCGTTGAACTCCCTCCACGGTGGAACTAATGAAATAGAGGGAAGGAATGAGCACCAGTAAAATGCCTGTCAAGGTAATCAAAATGGCAGACAGTTTTTCTTTTCCGCCTAACATGGCAGCGAATTTCCGGTGCAGGGGATACAAAGCCACCGCGATGATAATGCCCCACACCGTGGGCAGGATAAATGGTTCAATGATTTTAAACGCCCAGTACAATATCACCGCCAGGAAGCCAACCCGCAAAAAAATGTAAATGGCCTGTTTGTATTGCTCCTCGTTGGTGGACATTTTATCCTCCAAAATTAATATAACGCTTCCTTATCTCTCAAAGTGCGCACCAGATAGTCGCGCATCCTATTCAGGAAGAGAAAGGCTTATTTTTTCTTCAACCCGGCAACCCGCTCGGGATTGAGAATTTCTTTAATTTGCTGGTCTGTTAACAATTTCTTTTCGCGCACCAGTTCCAGAATTCCCTTCCCGGTTTTCAGGGCTTCGGCCGCCAGTTCCGTGGCTTTATCGTAACCCAGTACCGGATTCAAAGCGGTTACAATACCAATGCTGCGTTCGATATACCGTTTCACCACATCTTCATTCACCATAATTCCGGAAACGCATTTTTCGTTGAAGGTTTTCATGCCATTGGTTAGAATTGTTTGCGCTTCAATAACCGCCAGGAGAATGATGGGTTCATAAGCATTGAGTTGCAATTGTCCCATTTTTGCTGCGGTGGTAACCGTTGCGTGGTTACCCATCACCCGAAAGGCAATGAGATTGACCAGTTCCGGAATAACGGGATTGACTTTACCCGGCATGATGGAAGAACCGGGTTGCAATGCCGGAAGGTTGATTTCGAAGATGCCGGTTCGAGGACCGGAAGAGAGCAAAATCAGGTCGCTGGCAATTTTGGAAAGCGCCACAGCCAGAGAGTTAAGAGCGGAAGAATACACCACAAAGCTCTGCATATCCGAAGTGGCAGCAATTAGATTTGGAGCAGGATGGATGGGCTTGTGGAGCAATTTACCCAGGTGCTCGGCACATTTTTCCGAGAAACCCGGTACCGCATTTAATCCCGTCCCAATCGCCGTACCTCCCATGTTGATAGCATACAAATACGTCTCGGCGTCCTGCAAAAACTTCTTCTGTCCCCGTAACTGATCGGCAAAAGCCTGAAATTCCTGCCCCACCGTCATGGGAACAGCATCCTGAAGTTCCGTACGTCCCATTTTCAGAATATTATGGAACTCTTTTCCTTTTGCCTCAAAAGCTGCGATTAACTCATCCAGTTGCTGCAGCAATTTTTCATTTTTTAAAATAAAGGCTACTTTAATGGCGGTGGGATAAAAATCGTTTGTGGATTGGGAGAGATTTACATGATCATGGGGTTCCACGGTATGGTAATCCCCTTTGGGCTTACCCAGATGTTCCAGCGCTACATTGGCAATTACTTCGTTAGCGTTCATATTGGTGGATGTTCCGGCGCCTCCCTGGTACATATCCACCACAAACTGGTCATGGTATTTTCCGTTAATAATATCCTGGCAGGCTGCTTCGATGGCTCCGAAGACCCGATCGTCCAGCGCTCCCAGCTCATGATTGGCGCGGGCGGC
>JALXCH010000256.1 GCA_026991005.1 Calditrichia bacterium
AACGATTACGATGGTGCCACAGGAAGTGTAAATTACTTCCGGGGGGAATTGTACTCGCCGGAGATGAATGCCACTGCCAGCAATTTGCCCCTATCCATTCCCGATGGCTACAGCCTCCCCGTAGGAGTAGCCATTGGAGGCGCCCTTTCCGTTACCCCGTTAAGGATGGATTTTGGCGAAATCACCATGGGCGATTCGCTCCAGCAAAATGTGGAGTTAAACAATATGGGCACCACCCCGGTTACCCTTTCCATTCATCTGGATCCCAGTTCAACTTACTTCCATATCACCGATACCACCGTCACCCTGCAACCCGGCGAATTGTTCCAGCGGACCTGTACTTACGCGCCACCGGAGCAGGGGGAGCACACCGGACTCATCACCGTGTCGGGGGTGAATTATGTGGCTAAACTCCGCCTGCATGGGATCTCCCGGGGTACCCTCGCGCTGTCTCCTTCGGAATACGATTTCGGGCAGCTTACGGTTGGGGATACTGCCTGGACCCAGTTTACTGTATCCAACAATGGGACGCAAAGCGAAACCATCACCTTACAAACGGTGGGGGATGATGCGGCTCATTTTTCGGTGACGCCGGAGCAAATCAATCTTCCTGCCGGGCAAAGCCAGGCGGTTACTGTGGCGTTTCATCCCCTTTCGGCGGAAGATAAAATTGCTTATTTGCAGATTTCCGCACCGGGACAAAGCTATACTTCCCAATTAACCGGTTTTGGGATTGGCGTTCCGTTACTGGGTGTGGAGGTGGATAGTCTGAACAAATCCGTGCTTCTGGGCGATTCCATGCTGGCGGTGTTACCCCTGCGCAATGTGGGGAGTGCTAACCTCAGTTTTCAGATTGAATTGGTTTTTGAAGGGAGCGACACTACCTGGGCGGAGTTGTGGCAAAATAGCGGGCAAATTACCCCCGGTATGGTAAAGAAAATAATTATTCGCCTGCGCGGGCAGCAAGTGGGTACGCACCATGCCACCTGCTACATTACCACCAATCAACCGGGTGGGACGGTTTATCAGGTGCCGTTGCATTTGAAGGTGGTTTCGCCGCCAGCCTCAGCGCATTTTACACCCGTATTCTCGGGTAATCCCTACACCCCAATGATGATTAATCTGATCCATGCGGAATGGGGCGGCGCGGAACTGGAAGCAGGAGACGAGGTGGCCGTATATGATGGTAATTTGTGCGTGGGGACGGTGATGCTGCACCATACGGCGGGTCCCAGCGTTAACACCGTTACCATCCTGGCCGGTGCGGACGATCCGGCCACCAGCGAAATTGATGGATTTACCGAGGGGCACGATATTCAATTCCGGGTGTGGGATCAGGATGCGGGGGAGGAACACATTGTCTCTGTGGTGGAATTTTTAACCAGCTCGGGTAATTCCGCTCCGGTACAGCCGTTTACCGCCAATGGCCTGGCATTCGTCAGTCTGGGAACAATTACCGATATTCCGCACCCCACTTCCCGGCTAATTCCCCTCCGTTTCTCCCTGGAGCAAAATTATCCCAATCCTTTCAATCCCACCACCAACATTCGTTATTCCATAAAAGAAAACCAGTGGGTAGTGCTTAAAATCTTCGATCTGTTAGGACAGGAAGTGAAAACCCTGGTGAACGAGAAAAAATCGCCGGGAGTGTACACTGTGCAATGGGACGGAACCAACAATGCCGGGGTGCCCGTTTCCAGCGGAGTGTACCTATATCGACTCGTAGCCGGGAAACGGTTTGTTCAAACCCGGAAAATGGTGCTGATGCGCTGAGATGGT
>JALXCH010000257.1 GCA_026991005.1 Calditrichia bacterium
GATTTATATTTATAAGGCAAATAAATTTCTTTATAAAACGGATTTGTATATTCCGAGTAATTATCTATATATGATTTTTTAAGTAATAATGTATCCCCATTTCTGTATGAAATAAATGGCCCATATTTATCTGAATCTATGTAAAAATTTATATTTTCATTATCCATGCTTTTATATCTTCCACCATGGTACCTTAAATAATGTTCTCTACCATCTGCTTCCTGAAATATCCATACATTTTGAGAATTATCATAATATACAATTCCTTGATGAAGATTCCATCCTATTCCAAGTATAGAATTTCCATTTAAACATAGATCTTTACTGGTGGAATCATGGACATAGTATCGCCATATTTTACTATTATAAAACCTACTTACAACAATATTTTCATTAACTCCCGGCAAAATCAAATCATTATTTTGTAGAAAGACCATACCATTAACCAATGATTTTTGTGGTAAAAGATTCGGATCAATATCGAAATTATATCCATATTCGGTAGAAAAAGAATTTTTAAAAAAGACAATAAAAATAATTGGTATGAAAAAAAATGCTTTTTTTAATAGCATATCATCCTCCTAAATAATTTTTATTTTTTATTCCTTACGCAAAAATTATGCCTGCTATAATTGTTGATTGTATCAATTATTTTGTAAAGAAATAAAACGAAAATGTGTATATTTTTTACAATAGGTAAATTAATAAACAACTACCTCATGATCAAATATATTTGTCTTAATGTGGATATAGAATGGTTCTCTTAACTAAATTTGATTTATAAGAAATTGAATGGAATATTTATACAAAGAAACTCTCCGGATTGACTATGGGATTTGCATTAAATAGAAATTATTAAATTTTAACACATAACAGAGAAGAGTGAATTATTATTTCCTTGAATTCAGCAATGCCTATTTTTCCATTCTACAGATGGTATAAATTTTTCAGTATGTTCTTGCAAAAGATATTCTGCGATACAATAAAAAGAAGTTCCGAATCCATCTCATAAAGTTTTAGGAAATCTCTCCGGCGCCATTATCTATTCACCAAAAAATCAAATCCTATCAATCATCCTGCAAACATAAATGCGCAAAAACTTTGGCATCGTTCACCATATAATCAATCACGCAGTATTCGTTCGGCTGGTGACAGGTATCGTCAATGGTGGACCATACCGCAGCGGGAAGTCCAGCCCTCCGGAAAATGGCCGCCACCGTCCCACCACCGATGCCCATCGGTTTGGCTTCTACATGGTAAACTTCCTTGATGGCTTTTTTTAGCTTCTGCACCACCGGAGCATCCACCGGGGTTGCCGGTGCGGCATCTTCTTTCTGCTGCTCTGCATTAAATTCTATGGTCACATTGAATTCCTTCTCCACCTGATCACAAATTTTGCGAATTTCCGAGAACAACTGCTCGATGTTGTATTGCGGCAAAAGGCGACAGTCCATGTAGAAAATATCCTCTCCGGGGATGGTGTTTACGTTGGGCACATTGGCTTCCTTCTTGGTCGGTTCAAAAGTGCTGATGGGCGGAGAGAACACTTCATCCCGTGCGTTAAAAATTTCGTACAATTGGTCTAACTTTACCACCAGATGGGAGGCTGCTTTAAAGGCATTGATGCCCTGCTCCGGCTGGCTGGCGTGGGTCTGCTTTCCCCTGGTTACGAATTTTACCCATACAATGCCTTTTTCGGCCACTTCAATCATGCTGCTATCCGGTTCTCCCGCATCCGGTACCAGAATGATATCGTCCTGGCGGAAAAGGTCGGGTTTTGTTTTCAGGAGGTAACTCAATCCGTACTCGGAACCGGTTTCTTCGTCTGCCACCAGTAGGAGCGCCAGGTCGTACTCCGGCTGGATGCCCAGCTCATGGAAAGCCAGGGCAGTAAAGATGCCGCTGGTCAGGCTCTGCTGGTTGTCCTCGGTGCCACGGCCGTACAGCTTTCCGTCCTTTTCTACCGCTTCCCAGGGATTGGTCTCCCACATTTTCAGGTCACCGGCGGGAACCACATCCATGTGTGCCATAATCCAGATGGTGCGGTCGTGTTTTTTTCCGGGAATGCGGACAATCAGGTTGGGGCGCTTTCCGTTTTTAGCGCGTTCGTCGGGAGC
The DNA here is from genome assembly GCA_026991005.1 of Calditrichia bacterium. The sequence goes on from JALXCH010000257.1 coordinate 2,118, forward strand.
ATCAATCTGTTCGATGTCGGTAATCCCATGCTCCTCCAGGAACTGTTTAATGACAATGGCTTTGTCCCATTCCCCTTCGCCACCGCTGGAAGGATCCAGGGCCGGTATGGCAGTAATGGTTTTCTGAAAATCGACCATCGCCTGTCGGTAGGAATCGATTTTTTCGCTTATCTTCTCAAATATTGCTTTGTCCACCATAGGGAAACTCCTTTGCTGTTTTCTGTTGTTCTGCGATAGGAATATAAAAATTATCCGGAGATAAAGAATCAGGAAATAAATTTTTCTCCGGATGTTGGAAGGTATGTTTCTGAATGTGGTCGGGTAAGGAGTTCACCCCGTCCCTACCGGGACGGGTAATTTTCGTTTGGCCTCTCTTCCCACAAATGGAATTTGTGGGCTAGTGGCGTGCCGTCCCTATCGGGATGGGTAGATTTTGGGTGTGTGTATTCATTCCCACAAATGAATTTGTGGGCTAGTGGCGTGCCGTCCCTATCGGGACGGTTGTTTCGGTGTTTTACCTTCCCCTGAATTCATGGAATCTCTGATATTTTCTGGTAGGGAACGTCTCACGATATGGTTAAAATGCACAGAAATATTTTTCGTTGCGTACGTTGCGCCCACTGCGGTTAATTTTTTTTGCGGTTAAATAAAATCAATCATATATTTGGAGATTCTTCGCTCCGCTAGCGCTTCGCTCAGAATGACAGGGGGGCGGTGTTTCTGTCATTCTGAACCCCGTCGCAGGCGGGGTGAAGAATCTCACATTTGAAATGAAAAATGGGAAATTTAAGATGAAAATCTTTGCGCCCTTTGCGCCTCCTTTGCGCTCTTTGCGGTTAAATAAGATTAATCACATTTTCAGAGATTCTTCGCTCCGCTGGTGCTTCGCTTAGAATGACAGGGTGTTGAAATTTCTTTCCTGTTTCAAAAATATAAAAATTATCTGGATTATGGCTTAAGACTTGCGGAAATTCCCATTAAAAATGAAGCGATATTGTTGAATTTATGGGTAAAGAATTTAATCTGGTGGTGGAGATGCTGCGGAAGAAGTTAAGAGATTATTCCCCACAGCGCCTCCACAAGGAAAATGCGACTTCCGCGGCAGTCATGATTTTGCTCACCGAGGTTCAGGATGAACCCCACATTTTGCTAACCAAACGGACCGAACTGGTGGAGCATCATAAAGGGCAAATTTCCTTTCCCGGCGGAGTACGCGATCGGGAGGACGAAAGTCTATTGCACACCGCCCTCCGGGAAACCGAAGAAGAAATCGGTCTGCCCCCCGAAAAAATCGAAGTGCTGGGGCAGATTGACGATTTTTACACGGTAACCAATTTCCTGATTACACCGTTTGTGGGCATTGTGCGCCAACCTCTGGATTTCCGCCTGAGCCAGAACGAAGTTGCAGAAGTGCTGAAGGTACCTCTTTCGCTTTTCTTGAGTGATAAATATTTTGAAATGAAAGAGTGGGAGTATCAGGGACGGATTTACAATGTTTATTTTTACTATTTTAACCAGCACACCATCTGGGGTGCCACGGCGTTTATTTTAAATAATTTTGTGGAATTGATGTTCGGGTACAATCCCGCACCCTATTCGGTGCGCGAAGATCCCCGCAATGCGCATTATCTAAAAGAGAATCAAGTGCGAAGAAGTCACTAACACCTTCCCAAAAAACAGAGCAGGGAAGAGGATTACCCTATCGGATTTTGACCCTCACCGAAGTGTGTTGGTTATTGCCATTTTGTTTGTTGAAAAGGGGAACGCGGGTGCTTCTCTTTGTCTCTTTGTTAAGATGTTCATCTGAATTTCCCGGAATGGCACACGATTTCCTCAACGATTTATTGAGGAACCTGGGAGGCACTTCCGTTGTTGGGAAGCCAGAAATTCTGAGAATCGGTTGCATCAACGTTGCCATCCAGATTAAAATCGGAGGCGTTGTAATCGTCGCTGCTTCCCTGTTGAGTATACCACTCCCCATTGTAGTCGAGGGCATCCACAGCGCCATCGCCATTGGCATCCCCGGAGCGCATTCCGTAAACTGAACCCAGTAGTTTTAACGGAGACGGTCCCGTGGTGTAGGCTCGGCTGGCGCTATCGGTAAAGTTGTAAAATGTTTTGTAGAGCACATTCAGGGACAGGGGATTGGCGCTCATCACCGAAAGGTGGTTCCGATGATGTACAACCAGATAGTAGCTTCCCGCTTCTATTTTAAAGATCACCGCGCTCATGCCATCCAGATCTACGATTTTGCCATCCTTACGCAGGAAAGCCGCCCGGCGTGCCACCCGGGTATTGGCCGCAGTACCGCTTCTTAACTCCAGCAGTACCCAATCCACAATATTCGCCGGAAGTGCCGTAACAGCTTCACCCCCCGAGTAGTTCCAGGGCGCTTGATTATAGGGTTGGGTTTTGGGAATCAATCCCGCATCCCGCAAAGTGGTGCGCATCTCTCCGGTGGCGCTTTCGTAAGCCCCTTCCAGAAAAATTTTACAGGAGACAGCGGGCCAACCATAGTAGCTAGAATCCCCCCACACGGAATAACCGCGCGGCGCAGCGTGCACAAACACCCGATTATCTCCGTACACGCGGGCAATTCCGGTACGATTCCCCGTTAGATCACGTAAAAACGAAGCACCCACACCATTCCCCTGAACCGTTACCCAGGCACCGATGGTGTCGGTGTGGGATTTGTTTAGAACCACGATGCATCCTCCCAAATTTCCGGTTCCCGTTCCGCCCTCGCGCTGAGCAATGTAAACTTTAGAAGCGTAACTGCTGAAATCGCCGCTGGCATAGGGATTGTTTCCCGGTTTGTAGTCCGGTGAACCCACCTCGGTAAGGCGATAGAAATTTCCGCTAACGAAATGCTTGCGAATGTGGAGCAGATTATCAAGCCACTGCTTCATGCCAGACATGGTAAAGGATTCGCTGGAATCGGAATTGTAAAACGTGCCCCCGAAATAATCCGGGTAAAAAATGGTCGCCGTGCCAGGATGGGTGAGAATGTAAGCGTAGGCCAATTCCGAATTGTTAACAATGGGATTGTGAGCATTGGTGTAGGGGCGAAATACATCGTGATTGTGTACAAAGGTGGTGATGTACACACCATGGTTCCATTTGGGATACAAACCGGCACTGTGCAGGTTTCGGGCATCGTAACCATCGTCATCGCAAAAAGATTTAAGGGCGTAAAACAGGGGGAAATCAAATGCTGTCATTTTATGGGAACCAGTGATGTAAGCGTTGATTTCATCGACCCAGGATTTAATCTCATCGGCACCGCTCCAGTGTTCGGCCACGTAGTAACGCTCGCTCATCCGGGGATCATTCACCCATTGCGCCATGTAATAGGGTTCGATTCCTTTAGCCAGGTCGAACCGATACCCGTCAAAACCCAGAGAGTCGGTGAGCCATTCTCCCCAGGCTTTTAGCTCATTGAAAACACTGCTGTTAGCAAAACAAATGTCGTTCCCGAAATAAGGATAATGGTACGTTTCGGCAATATCATGGTGTCCGCTGGTAGTGGGATGGTAATAGCTGTAATTTTTGGGGAATTTGCCACTGGCAGGTTGAATGCGGGTGTAGCTGTAAATTTTGAGCTGGGAACTTACGTCGTAATCGTCACCGGCCTGATTGATGTCCGGATCGTACCACAATTGATTAATGATAAAATCCCGAGTACCGCTGTAATCTGTGGACCACAGTTTGAACTCCAGCCAGCCTCCTGTGTGGTCCAGATAGTATTCATCGATTTTACCATCGGTTTCGTTGGGATTGATTTCCCCTTCCATGATTCTGCCGGGAAGGTCGATCCGGAAAGCGTCGAAGGGGCCGCTGTCACCATCGCCAATTTGCCATTCGTACCAGTGCGCTTGTCCGTTAGCGTTTTGCCCGCTGGAATTGCTAAACCAGGGACGCAGAGCGTAGTAGCCTTCGTTATCGACATAACTGGTCTGGGAGTGGTCGTATTTATTCCCTTTGATTTGCACATAGTACCGACCGGCGGGAGCATTTTCGTACACATAGGCGTACCGATCGTAAGGATACACCGGGTACCAGCTTTTGTTTTTGATGTAGTCTTCCACATCGGGATTAACTTCCAGGTCGCCGCCGTACACATGGTTGAGCACCACATCGCAGATTACCTCCATCCCCA
>JALXCH010000258.1 GCA_026991005.1 Calditrichia bacterium
ATTCCCCAGCATTTCGAAAAAGGTGTGATGGTAGGTGTCGTGTCCCACCTCTTCCAGGTCGTTGTGTTTACCGCTTACGCGAATGCATTTTTGGGAGTTAACGGCACGTTTATAGGGACGGGTAGCTTTACCTAAAAAAACGTCCTTAAACTGATTCATTCCTGCGTTGGTAAAAAGAAGGGTGGGATCGTCCTGGGGAACTACCGGAGAGCTGGGAACGAATGTATGACCTTTTGATTTGAAAAAGTCGATGAATTCCTGTCGTATCTGTTTAGACGATTTCATAAAACGCTTCCTGCCTTTTCATTATATACGATTTGGGTCTCAAACTCCCTACAAAGTCGAAATAATCTCAATTTTGTTGTGCAAAATTAGTTCTATCAACCAGTTAAGGCAAGAAGTTTGTCGGTTTATTGTGTAATTGCGGTGTGATTAATTCCTCATGGCAGAATCTATCTTAACGGTGGTCTTTTTAGATAGCACCTGTCGCACTTTGATAGCCAGGTCTTTCATGCGGTAAGGTTTGGGCAGGGTTCCATCGATATGAATATCCCGCGGCATGTGGCGTTCTTTTTCAATATGTCCGCTGGAAATTAAAATTTTAATGTTCCTATCCAGTTTTTTTAATCGCTTGATGGTTTCGATGCCATTCATTTTGGGCATGGACATATCCACAATAGCCAGGTCGAATTTTTTCTTTTCTTTAATAATGATTTCCAGCGCTCGCATTCCGCTTTCGGCGGTAGTCACTTTATACCCCAACGATTCCAGTATTTCGCGAACAGAATCGACCACCATCTGTTCATCATCAATGACCAGGATTTTCTCGGTACCGGCAGGAATGCTATCGTAAGTCACTGTTTCCTGAATTTTACGCTTAATTTTGCTGGGAGGCAGGTAAATATAGAACGTGGTTCCCTGATTGGGGATACTCTCCACCTCAATATGTCCCCTGTGGCTTTTGATGATTCCGTACACAACAGAAAGTCCCAGACCGGTACCTTTACCCGGATCTTTTGTTGTGAAAAAAGGATCGAAAATTTTGTCCAGATACCCGGGTTGAATACCGCAGCCTTTATCAGAAATCATCAAGCAGACGTATTCCTGCTCGGGATGGTTGTGGTCGTGCTTGGGGCGGTATTTTTTCATCCGGGTTCTAATTACGATGGGACCGCCTTTCGGCATGGCATCCCGGGCGTTCACTGCCATGTTGATGAGCACTTGGGTTAATCGAGTCTCGTCAGCTTCCACATCTTCGATATCGGGGTCCAGGTCTAATAAAATTTCATATTCCTTCCCCAAGGTGCGACGCAACATGGCAGAGAGGTCGCTCACCAGATCGTTGAGGTTAAGGGGTTTGAGGGAGACGTCCTGGTCGCGGGAGAACATGAGTAGTTGGCGGGTTAAGTCTGCCGCACGTTGAGCGGCATCGGCAATAATATTTGCTCGCCGAATAATCCGATAGTCCCCATTGGCATCTTCCTTTAATAAATCGGTGTTGGGGATGATAATACCCAGAATATTGTTAAAGTCGTGAGCAATACCACCCACCAGAGTCCCCAGGCTTTCCATTTTTTGCAATTGAATAACCTGCTGCTGGGATTTCTTCAGCTCTTCGTATGCTTCCTGTAAACTGCGTGCTTTCTCTCGCAAGGCATGCACCAAATGAATGTTTTCTAGAAGAATTGCCGCTTGATTGGCCAGCGTATTAACAAGGTGGACATCTTCCAGCCGGAATGCGTTCTTCCCTTTTTTTAAATATAAAATTGTGCCATAGCAGAAATCTTTTTCGCTAATAGGTACCGTAACCAGGGAGACTTTCTGGTTGCGTGGTAATCCCAGAATAGCGTAATCCTGCGGTGTCAAATCCGAAGAATTTAACACCAGTGGTTCTTTACTCCAGTAGGTTCGAAGGATGAAATTTCCTTTCTCCCTGGCTTCTGGTGCCATACGTTGGTAAACATCCTGCGAAGATGCTTTGGATAAAATGAGTTTTTTCGTTTCCGCATCCCATAAATAAATGAACGCCTCAGAAGCATCCAGGAGTTTGGTGCCATCCACAATAATTTTTTCCAGAATTTCGTTGGGGGAACTGGCTCGCATCATCTCCTGACTGATGGCAATCAATTGCTCCAGATTTTTGGCATTTCTCCTATTCCAGGTGCTGAGCTTTTCCAGTTCCTCGGTTTTCTTAAGTAATTCTTCATTAACCCGCTGGAGCTTACTCTGGTTAAACAGAATCTCGCGTTGAATTTGAATTTTCTCGGTAATATCAATAATCGCAATAATAATATTTTTTATGAAATTGTATTCATCCTGATAGCCGGCAATATTTAACTCCACAATGCTTTTGCTACCATTATTCATGGTAATTGTAGTCACATATCCCCGAACATCCTGCTGATTCTGAATAAGCCGGTTAAGGATAGCATTTAAATCGTCTCGCTGGAAAAAGCGTTCCAGATTCATTTTAATTAAAATGTTACGCTCGATTTCAAAAAAGTTGCTGGCACTTTCGTTCACATCTTCAATTTGCCCCAGAGTATCAGCAATGATAATGGGAACAGGGCTGAGCTGGAAAATGGTTTCCAGATAGCGTTTGGATTTGTGGAGTTCTTTCAGGTTCTTTTCCAGATCATCCACCAATTTGTTCCAAGCGCGGGCAAATTGGGAGAATTCATCCCTACCTTTCTCGGGCAATCGTAAACTTAGCGCTTTATCGGATTCGGTATGGGCCTGAATTTGCCGGGCTGCTTCATTTAAAGGGCGGGTAATGGGCTGAGCCAACAGGCGGGACAAAAGAATCAAGAGCAGCGAAATAATGATGGTAATTGTAACCAGAGAACGATGCTGGGACTTGACCTTATTCTTAACCCAGTTGAGATTCAACCCCAGAATCAAATCACCCTGATATTCATCGTGGAAAAAAATCCCCTGTTTTAGAAAAAGAAAATGCCGGGTGAATGCTTCTAGTTTGTTAGAATTCCGAAAGTCGTTAATCTCTTTTTCCCATCCCTGATAATTGTAACCATACCGCACATGCCCCTCTGCATCGGTAATACACACCAGCGAGATGTCCTCATCGTTTTCCAGACTGGTGAGCACATTCTTGCTAAATTTGGTGTCGTTAAAATAAAGTCCGGCACCCAGAGTGGTAGCTGTTGCTTGAATAATTCCACGGCCTTTTTTTAACAACCCTTCCCGAAATTGCGTTTCCATACTAGTGGAGAAATAGATGTAAAATCCTGCACTCAGGATTAGGATAATGCTGGTGGTTAATATCCAGAGCTTAATAGAAATCTTCAACTGACATCAATACCTTATTTTTAAATTTCTAAAATTTATCTGGATAAAATTTCTTCCATGGACTTGGAAACTTGATTAATACTATAAGGTTTGCGCAAAAATCCTTTCACACCCGTTAAATTTATATCTTCAATTGGGCCCTCATCAATGCCACTGGTTAAAATAGCTTTTATATTAGGGTTAACCTTCTGAAGTTCCCGCAGGGTTGTTTTACCATCCCATTCGGGCATTTTCATATCTATAATGACATAATTAATTTCGTTCTGGTGTTCCCGATAATATTGGAGGGCTTCTTTGCCGCTGTTTTTCTTAACAACCTGATAGCCTAAAAATTCCAGAATATCTCCCAGTACATTAAGCACGTAGTTTTCATCATCTACCAGAAGAATGGTTAAATCCGAAGGGCGGATCTGTTGATGCTTCTTGGACACCGAAACCAGTGGAATTTCTTCCTGTTCTGCCGGAAAATAGAGGTCAAACCGAGTCCATTCGCCCGGCTTGCTGTGAACATCTACATATCCATTCATGCCACGTACAATTCCGTAAACCACCGAGAGCCCCAGTCCAGTGCCCTTTCCTATTTCTTTCGTGGTGAAAAACGGATCGAAAATTTTAGGTAAAATTTCCAGTGGTATCCCAACGCCGTTGTCCCGAACCATCAGGTGCACATACGGCCCCGGCGTTAAAGAACCAAGCTGGTATTGTTTTTCCACCTGAAAATTGTCCGTTTTAATGATAATTTTCCCCCCTTCCGGCATGGCATCCACTGCATTAATCACCAGATTCATAATAATTTGTTGCAGCTCGGTATCGTCGCCTTTTATGGTAAATAGATTTTCGTTTAGATGGGTCTGAATTTTAATATTTCCCGGAATATTGGGTTGAAGTAATTCCAGACTATCCTTAATAATCTGATTCAGGTCGATGCTGTAAAAATGAGCATTATCCTTTTGCCGAGTGAATGTTAAAAGACGCTGGGCAATCTCAGATGCTCGATGAGCCGATTTTTCGATGATTTCTGCTCGTTTGTAATTAGGACTTTCTCTGGAAGTGGAGAGTTTAATAAGCTCTGCATTGGGAATAATGGCCGCTAGAATGTTGTTAAAATCATGGGCAATTCCCGAAGCCATCAAACCGATACTTTCCAACTTCTGGCTTTGCAGTAATTGATCCTGAATTCTTTTTAATTCGGTAATATCCTTGAATAAAAACAAAAAACCAATAGTTTGCTGTCTGAAATCTCCGATTAAATTAACGGTAAGGATTACATCCAGTTCACCACCACCAACGCGATAAAGTTTTAACTCCTTATTGGAAACCAGACCAAATTTATTTAAATGAAGTTTTAATTCCTGAATAATTTCATCTTTCTTTATAAAATCCGAAAAATAATTAAATTGGGAAAGTTCCTCAACCGATTCAATCCCCAACAATTGGTAACCCGCCTTGTTTAAATATATCAAGTCCCCGTCAGTATTGGTAATGGAAACACCATCTTGCAAGATTTCAATTAAATTACTTAACTGAAACGGTTGAGATCGTTTATTCTGATTCTTTTTAAAAAAGTTAAACATGACTGCCCACTACTTGTTTCCCGGTTGTTTTTTAAACAACACACCAATCTGATTTTGCCATTCTCGTTTAATACTGGTGAAACTGAAAAACAAAGCCAGAAGAACCGTAATCAGAATAAATATAGTATTCAATAATAAGTAAAATGTAATTTTTTTTATTAAAAATAATCCAATGGAAAAAATAATTCCAAAAAATCCCAAGGATAGAATGTAATTAAAAGATACGAAACTGATAACTTTTTTTAAAGTACTTACTTTGGGCTTGGATACTAAACCATTTAAATACTGAAAATTTTCAAGATAACGTTCATTTTCTTTTGCCAGATCGCTTTCCAGATATTTCCAGCGCACGTACCAGAAATAAAGCATAGCCAGATTCAGAATATAATTAAAAATCTGCCCATATATAAAAATTTTGAATTGAAGTTGGAAAGCCACAAAATGCAATGTCTCTACAATGTTCGACAACATGAAGATAAATATAACCACATTCAAATATTCCGAGAGAACAATTTTTTTTTGGTAATAACGATACCAGAATACCAGCAAACTTAGTATAGACAACACCATGGTGGTGTAATTTTTCACTGCAAAATTAGCCCATGCTTCCTGGGTTCCTAAAATAAAAGGATTTTGTAAAAATTTTGAATAATTAATTAAAGCTATGGTCACTATCAAGAATACAATGAGATAAATTTGATGATAAGGTATTTCTTTTTGATTTTTAGTCGAAACAAGGCCCAGATAAATAGAAATGACTAATATAAAAATTTTTAATAATATTTCCGAAATAATGTAAATAGGTAGAAAAATAAATTTTTAAATTCTAAAAAATACAATAATAGACATCCCCAGAGAAAGATAGCCGTAAAAATAATAAAAAAGTTTCACCAAGAAATAATTTAATTTTGTGTGAGGAATGGTTTCTCGAATTAATAAAAAAATGAGGAAATAAGTAATAGAATTTAAATAAGGCAACGGACTTTCTTCATTGACATGAAGTACGAATAACCCTATCTGGTAAAAAATATAAATTACGATAAAAATCCAATATTTTTGTAAGAATTTCTGAATCATTTAAATCTTTTCTTATTTTATTATCAAAAAAGCCCAATATTACCAATTTAAATTATCGACACAGTAAGATTTTATTTAGCTTAATAAATATAAAAAAAGAGTGCTGTAATAGCACTCTTTTTATGAATTATGAAAGTAGAATCGTCTATCTATTGTGATATATTATTTGGGAATACCCGGCGGTACAATCGGACTCCAGGTGGCCAGTTTAGGAATACCCGGCGGTACAATCGGACTCCAGGTGGCCAGTTTAGGAATGCCCGGCGGTACAATCGGACTCCAGGTGGCCAGTTTAGGAATGCCCGGCGGTACAA
>JALXCH010000259.1 GCA_026991005.1 Calditrichia bacterium
TGACCAGTTGCTTCCAGAAACCGGCGGAAGTGAGATAATCGCCCCGCTCTTCGGAAATATCGGCCAGCATTTTGTAAGCCCGGGAACGCCCGGGATGGTTTTCGATGTCCAGAAGGAACGATTTCAGGTACTCTTCTGCCAGTTCATTCTTCCCCTGCTGGTGTAACCACTCTGCAGCTTGCAGGGCAGCGTTTCCGGCCAGCAGTTTGTTTCCCGCGGCAATAACCGAATCCAGTTGCATGAGTGCTGCGGTGGTATCGCCGGATTGAACCAGCAGTCCGGCCAGTTCCAGCCGTGCCCTGCTAGCTAAGGAAGATTGGGGGTAATTGCGCAGAAAATGACGCCAGTACTCCACCTGTTTTTCCAACACCACGCTGGTATCCAGATTGGTTTTCAGGAAAAGATAAGTCACCGAATCCCGGGGCTCCACGTAGCGCAGATACCCCATCGCCATTTTGAAGGCTTCACCTGCTTCCTGGTAAGCCGTCGAAGCATCGTGATGCGTAAATTCATCCAGGCGGGCTTTTTTGTACCAGGCGTTTCCCAGAATTACGTAAGCCTGCCCCACCACGGCTGAATCGCTTTCCTCCCGGGTGATGCTCCGGGCCAGCTCAATGGTTTCATCGATATTTTTTAACTGCTCCAGATAAATCTGTGCCAGGTCTAATTTCAGCCGGGCTTCGTTTTCTCCCGCCAGGAAGCGTCCCAGCAACCTGGCCAGTTTATTCACACTGAGGGATTGATCGGTGGCGTAGAAGGAACGAATGATGTACAGATAGCTGCGGGAAGAATCGTATTTTGCCGAGCAGGGATACTGCCGCAGCACCTGACTAAACCGCTGCCGGGCATTGATGTAATCCTGGTGCCGAAAGTAATATTTGCCCAGCTCGAACACCAGTTCATCCCTTCGGGGATTATGGGGGAAGCGAATCAGCGATTGCTGGTAGAGCTCCTCAGCTTCGTCAATGAGATTCCCCCTTAAAGCGGCCTGTACCAGCCGGTTGTACACTTGCTGCACTTCGCCGGGATTGTTCGCCTTCTGTACGTAAGGCTGCAGGATTTGCTTTCCCTGGCGGAAATGTCCCTGCTTCAGGAAAATCAGCCCCAGATGTTTCCGGGCTTCCCGGCTCAACTCCGGCAAATCCCCGGCTACGGAACTATCCTGCACAATACGCTGGAAATAGGTTACCGCATCCTCCGGTTTCTCTTCGGCCAGACTGGTTATTCCCAGATAATAATTGGCGCGAATTCCCAGCGAATCCAGCGTTTCCTTTTCGGCCAGGGCATCCAGCAACTGATGCACTCCCCGGTAATTCTCCTGTAAATAGTACACCAGAGCAATCTGAAGTTTGATGTGTGCCTGCTGGGTGCGGGACTTAAAGTGGTTCAAATACTTATTTAACAGGTTTAACGCCTCGGTGAGCTGGTTCTGGCGAATCTGCAACTCTCCCAATTCCAGAACTGCGGGGAAGACCGAGGGAGTGCTTCCAAATTCCTGAATCACTTTCTGATAGGCATCCCGGGCGGCTTCCACCAATCCCAGTTCCGAATAGTACCGTGCCATTCCCAGATGCGCCCGGGCAATTACCTCCGCTTTGGCATCGCTCTTAAGCACTTTCTCGTACTCTTTGCGCGCCTGGTTGAATTTCCCCTTGCGCACCAGCAGTTCCGCATACAGCAAACGCCCCGAGGGATACACCGCACTGTCCGGATAGCGATCCAGAAAATCCTGTAAAATGAGCTCCGCTTTGTCCAGTTTATTCA
>JALXCH010000260.1 GCA_026991005.1 Calditrichia bacterium
CTGCCATTCTGTATAATCAAATGGCTCCCTCATAAGTAATGTAATAAATCGTTCAGCCTCTACTTCTCCAAGTTCTTTTATCAATACTTCTATCCCTTTTCTTTTTATTTCACTATCTGTGATCATTCTCTTCCCTCCATTTGTAATAAGAAATTTAGAGGATCTATCACTTTTATTTCTTTTGAATCCTTCATCTTTTTTAATATTTCTTTATCCGTTGTTATAAAATATTCAGCCTTTGCCAACATTGCACATGCAATATGTAAAGCATCCTTGGCTTTAAGACCCTTTTCTTCTAGTTCCTCTGCCTTTTTTATTATATCATCATTTTCTAAAACATTTTGTTTAGCAATCTTTTTCCATTGATAAATTGTATATCTTCTGACCGGAAAAGGGTTCTGCGCATTTTCATACTCAAGAATATATGACCATACTAAATCTAATGACCCGGCTCTTACCATTGCCTGAATATGTAGTTTTGCTTCCGCTTCAAACTTTATTTCCAGTCTTGTCTGGTCATCAAAAGGTCTGTTGAATGTACAATTATCCAAATATATTATTAATTTTTTCATTTGGAGATTTTATGCCAACCTTCAGAAATTTTCATTGTAAGTTAATGATGTTTTTATTTAGGCAAACCATCAAAACTAACCGCAGCGGGAGAGAAAAGTTCCGCTTTACCCCTATCTTTATGGGGTTCCGGTTCAGTCCCGCCAGGGCGGGATTATTTTTGTGAGCAACGAATTTTTTTTAGCGTGAGCCCGGTTGTTGGTGAGCGCCCATTTTTCGCTGCGCCTGTCCCGCCCTGGCGGGAAACGTAACTAGGCGGAAGTTCTACCACCTGTTTTTCCGAAGAAAACAGAACCGCTTTTATTTAAACAGACCAACCTCCCCGGCACCAAAGCCAGGTGGAACATTTATTTAAAACCCGAACTCAATTTAAATATTTCATATTAAATGAGCAAGATTTTTCCGCTTTGGCGCCTGAAGATGGAACAATTTTTCCGCTGGGTAAAAGTAATGGGATGCCGATAAGCTGATTGGTCACGCCTTAAAGAAACTTCCCGGTGCCGATTCATCGCAAGCGTGGTAAATTCCGCTTTATTGACGGGTTATATCGCAATAATTGATACTGCTTAAAACATTATTTATATCTTATTGTTTTTAGTATTTGTATTACCTCATTTAATTCAGAACTACTAAATGTACAAAAAACAACTTCGGTATATTTACTTCTATCTTCATTTTTTGTAAGAACAACTCCCTTACTATCTCTAAAACTATAAGAAGTTGACTTATAATAAAATGCAGCGCTATCTGAATCAATAAAAAATAATACACTGTCTTGATATTGATAATTTTGGGGTTCAGGTAAATTTAAAAATTCTTTTGGTACATATGGTGTTCCGCCACCAACTTCAAAATAAAATTCTACTTTACCATCATTTCGATATTTTCTAAAACCCCAAGTATCATCACCTTGAAATAGTCCTTCTGAACAACCATAGCTTTTAGGGAAACTTATTAATAAATAGTCATTCAAGCTTATCTCGTTCCATTCCGGCTTATTATAACAATCATTTATAACCATATTTATTATTAATGAATCTTTTGAGGAGTTCACTTTAATAAGAGTATCACGCTTGCTCTTTTTCGAAAAACGCCATAAGTGCATGCCCGGTTTATATGCAAACAATAAATTATAGGAAGGTTGTTCATCAGCATTAAAATTAAATTCAAAGTAACCATTCTTACTATAT
>JALXCH010000261.1 GCA_026991005.1 Calditrichia bacterium
CTGTAAAATAAAAGCAGCGCTTTGCTTGTGGGGAATCACTTTCTGGGCAATTTCGTCCAAATTCTTCAGAATTTCCGGATACTCCAGGCTTCGCGTGATGAGAGACGAAAGTCGTTGAATGGTAAAAAATTCGTCCAGAGAATCGGTAATTTCTCCGTGGACTTTTTTGTGGTGATTAAGTTCTTCCTTTAATTGTTGTAGATCGGATTTTAAGCGATTTACCAGTCCGAGATAATTCTCGAAAATTAAATCCAGTTGATTCGATTCAGGGAGTGTATCCCGATATGCTTGAAATAAATGCTCCACATCCATTTCTTCTGTGTTTGAGGAAAACATCCATATTCTCCTTTTTGTTCAATAAAAATTATTCTACAACTTCTTTCCTGTTGAGGATATTTAAAAAGTCCATCAGTTTTTCGCTCTCCTGTCTAAATTTTTCCTGAAAAAAATAAAGCGGATAGGTGTTTCTAGGATAAAATTCTTGCAATTCTTTTTCCAGTTCTTCCTGAGAGGTGGAATGGTAATTTCCCAGCCCGTTTCCTTCACCAATGGAGTAACAGATCCGGTCGGCCAGATAAATTATATTGACCAGATCTCGGTTCTTAAGATTTTTATTTGGACTGTGATGATAACGAATGGCCCGAACTAATTTATCCGGAAGGTTCCATCCTTCGGCCAGCCAGGCGCCAGCATCCGCGTGGGAGAAACCCAGAGTCGCAATTTCTGCTTCGTGAAAAGGAACCTTGTGCTCGCGGGCGTGTTCGAACGCCATGCGGAATTGTTCGGGGAAATATTGGATTAAGATGGTGTAACCAATATCGTGCAACAAACCTGCAACAAACACTTCTCCAGAAACCGGGTAATTGAAAAATTTGGAAAGAATCCGAGCACCATGCCCCACCATCAAAGCGTGCCGCCAGAATTTCTCCACTTCAAATTCTTCCAGATCGTTTAACATGAACTGGTCGATAACCGAGATGCTCAACACCAGATCTCGCAAGGCGTTGAAACCCAACACCACAATTGCCAGATTTAGTGTCGATATCTTCCGGGGAAATCCGTAGTAGGCAGAATTGGCCAATTTTAAAATACGCGCCGCCAGAATCTGATCGTTAGAAATTAAACGAGCCAGAGTGGAAGCAGAGGTGCGGGGATTTTCGACTAATTGCATGACTTTAACCGCAATGGTGGGAAGGGTAGATAGCTTGGCCAGGCTCCGTACCCGACGCTGAATGTATTCCTGAGACAATGGCTTGGTCTGTCTGGTCATCATGGTTCTTACCTAAATTTTCACATCCAGGTGTTTAATATTTCCATTTTCCTCTTTCACAATCTGGTTCTGGAACGACTTGCCGGGAGCCAGATGTTTTGCCGGGCGCTTGGAATGTCCCTGCTGCTGGTTGGTTCCCTGCTTCTCTTCTCCTTTTTCTTTAATGTGAGGTTTCTCCCCCTTCTCCAGCGCCTCGGGGCGCTTGTGAGAGTCGTTCATTTCGCGCTGGACGGCCGCTTCGAACACCCGATGCGCTAATTCCGGCTGGTGCTTTTGCGATTGAAATGCGCGATCGGCCGATAGAGCCCCCATCTGCGCATTCTGAATTTTAATCGGTATCATCGTCATATTTCAGACACCTCACTTCGCTATTTTAAATACAAATATAATACCAGAAAATAGCATGTTCCCTATCTTCAGAAATATCACTGTGTTACACCAATTTATCATTACCGAAAATAGCGACACAGGTCGAGAATGCCGTCAC
>JALXCH010000262.1 GCA_026991005.1 Calditrichia bacterium
TTACTGTTTTGGGAAGGGCTTCAATGAAATGTTTTATGGAGAAAGGCCGGAATAACCGGACTTTCAGCACTCCAACTTTTTCTCCGCGTTCTACCAGATATTCCACCGTTTCGTGAGCGGCTTCGGCACCGGAACCCATCAGTACAATCACGCGCTCGGCTTCGGGATGCCCCACATAGTCGAAAAGGTGATAATGGCGGCCGGTGAGTCCCGCAAAGCGATCCATTTGTTTTTGCATCACTTCCGGGAATTTCAGGTAGAAGGGATTCACAGTTTCGCGTGCCTGGAAGAAATGATCCGGATTCTGCGCCGTTCCCCGCAACACGGGATGGTCTGGCGAGAGGGCACGCTCCCGATGGGCAATTACCAGGTCGTCATTAATCATATAGCGCATGTCGTCCATGGTTAACTGCTCAATCTTCTGGACTTCGTGAGACGAACGAAATCCATCGAAGAAATGCAGTACCGGCACCCGCCCTTCCAGCGTAGCCGCCTGAGCAATCAGTGCAAAATCCATAATTTCCTGAATGGAATTAGAAGCAAACAGGGCAAAACCTGTGGTACGGGTGGCCATCACATCGCTATGGTCACCAAAAATAGATAGAGCGTGGGTTGCCACAGTACGGGCGGAAACGTGAAATACTGTAGAAGTTAATTCACCGGCAATTTTGTGCATGTTGGGGATCATCAACAACAAGCCTTGAGATGCGGTAAAGGTCGTAGTTAAAGCACCGGTTTGCAGTGCGCCGTGCACCGCACCCGAGGCACCACCTTCACTTTGCATCTCCACCACTTCAGGTACCGTTCCCCAGATGTTTTTCTGCCCCATGGCGCTCCAGGCATCCGCCCATTCTCCCATGGGGGAAGATGGTGTGATGGGGTAAATCGCTATTACCTCATTCACCCTGTGCGCAACATAGGCGGCAGCTTCGTTACCGTCTATGGTCACCATCTTTCGCTGCATCGCTTTCTCCTCTCTCATTATAGGGTTAACTGATTCTATCGCTTTCTGTTTAATCCATCATTTTACTTTCAATTTAGCCGCGAAAATTTACCTGATATCCCCCAGGATATCAAGTTTAAAATATTTCTGTCACAAAGTCCCGACTTCAGAGCGCTATCATGTGCAAAATACACACCAATTTCCCGAAACCCGGGGATTACACAATTTGTATCCCATGATCACGTAAAAAATTTTTAGAAATAAAAAACAATGCTGGTGTTTTCTTAAAAATAGGAAGCTGCTCTGCTCCCGGGCGTTCAGATAGAAATATGTGATATTTTTCATTTAACAAAGCATTGTGAAATTTAGAGGGGTGGGGAGGATTTGAGAGCAATATGTTAGGGTATATAGGGTGTATAGGGTAAATAGGGTAAATAGGGTAAATAGAGGCTGTGTAAAAATGCAGTGTCAATGGAATATTTATTCCTTGTCATTCAAAGTAAAATATAGCCCCGAGCTTCCAGCTCGGGGAAATTAAGGCCCAAACTACAAATTGGGCTTTAGCCCAATTTTAGGCTAAAGCCTGATTTTGAGAGAGATATTCAGTGATCCACGAGCTAAAGCTCGTGGCTATGATGACACAAAAAGATTCAGCATTCTGAAAATATTGTTTTGAAATACAAATACACAAAAAATATATGCATTGATATTAATACAGGAATTATAGATTCCGTAGAGAAATGCTTAATTTAGTAAATAATACAAAACTTTCTCCCACAGGATCGGTATCCGACTCTATCTTTAATTTTAAACAAATACTATGAGTGGCAATATGCATGATATTGTTAAAATATAATTATGATTTTTATTTTTACACAGCCTCTATATAGGGTAAATAGGGTGGATAGAGTTGATAAGGGTTATAGGGTTGGAGGAGGATGGAGGGTGGATTAATTTAGCATAATTTGGTACATTTTTTTGTTATTCGACTCTGGTTAAAATCTCCATTGTTTCGGAAGGAAAATCCACCTAAATTTGAAAAAAATCCGAACCAGAGCACAATAATATCTCCTGACTTTCCAACGGTCTAATTTTGCTTAAAAAAGGTTGATTTTTCCGGAAATTTCACAATTCTTACCCCGGAAACAAAAATAATTCATTTTTACCGTTCATCAATAAGATAAGGTATTCCCATGACCCGGTACATTTATTTTATTTACTTTCTGGGATTTTCCCTTCTCCTGGCTCAGCCGGGCAGTGTCACTCAACGGTTAATGGTGGATCAATTCGGTTACCAGCCCGATGCTGAAAAAATTGCGGTCATTAGCAATCCTATCCAGGGATTCAACAGCAGCGAGAGCTACACCCCCGGTACCACCCTGCAAATACGACGTACTTCGGACAACGGGCTGGTGTTCAGTGGTTCCCCCACCGCCTGGGATGGCGGAAATACCCATGCTCAATCCGGCGATCAGGTCTGGTGGTTCGATTTCTCCACGCTAACCACCCCCGGTGAATACTATCTGTACGATCCTCAAAACGACGCCGCCTCTTACACCTTCTCTATTTCGAACAATGTGTACCAGATGGTGCTAAAACAGGCCTTGCGTACCTATTACTACCAGCGGTGTGGTACCCCCAAGCAAACCCCTTATGCTCACCCCAACTGGACGGATGCAGCCTGCCACCTAGGCAGCAACCAGGATACGGAATGTCGACTGGTCACCAATCCTGCGGATTCGACCATACGCGATCTTTCCGGGGGCTGGCACGATGCCGGTGATTACAACAAATACATCAACTACGCCGATGAGCCCATTCACGATTTACTCTTTGCTTACGAAGAAAAACCGGATATCTGGACGGACGATTTTGGGATTCCCGAAAGTGGCAATGGGATTCCGGATATTCTGGATGAAATCAAATGGGAACTGGATTGGTTTCTGAAAATGCAGAAAGCGGATGGTTCGGTGCTCCACAAAGTTTCCGTAACCCAGTGGCAAACCGGGAGCCCTCCCAGTACAGACAATGCAGCACGCTATTACGCTCCGGCCACAGCATCTGCCACTATCTCGGCTTGTGGGGTTTTTGCCCATGCTGCCATCGTTTTCGGCAACCTCTCCGATGCTACCATGCAAAGCTACGCCAATACCCTGCAATCCGCTGCCATTGCTGCCTGGAACTGGCTGGAGGCTCATCCGGATAGCATTCCCTCCCATTACAACAATGCGGGATTTTCCAGCTCCTCCGCCGAGGATTCGGAATATCATCAAAAAGCCGCGCGCATTGCCGCTGCCGGTTACCTGGCGATTTTAACCGGGGAGGCCACCTACAAAAATTATTTCGAAAACAACTATACTTATCTACACCTCATCCAGTGGGATTGGGCTTCCCCATTCGAGGTGGAGATTAATGACGCCGCCCTTTACTATGCGAACTCCGCTTTAGCTTCCGCCTCCGTGGCTTCGGACATCCAGACTCGCTTCAAGAATTCCCTGCTATACGATTATTTACCGGATTTTACCGGTGGTACGGATGCGTATCGCGCTTATTTAAGCGATGGGAATTACACCTGGGGCAGCAATCGCACCAAATCCAATATGGGCAATATGTACTGGGATATGCTCACATATTCCCTGGATGCTGCCCACGCTTCGGATTACCAGCATGCGGCAGCCGGATATCTGCACTACCTGCACGGGGTGAATCCTTTGAGTTATGTGTATCTCTCCAATATGGGAGATTATGGAGCGGAGAATTCTATTCCCGAGTTTTACCACGGCTGGTTCTGCGATGGTTCAGATTGGGACAATGTGAACACCTCGCTCTACGGCCCGGCACCGGGATTTGTCCCGGGTGGTCCCAATCCCAGCTACTCTCCCGATCCCGCCTACAGCGGTCCTCCCATCGAACCGCCGCAAAATCAACCCATTCAGAAATCCTTCCGCGCCTGGAATACCGGCTGGCCGGAAAACTCCTGGGAAGTGGCGGAAAATCACATCCCTTACCAGAGTGCTTACGTGCGTTTACTCTCTCATTTTACCGAGCTCTCCGGCAGCGGAGCAGCTCATCCCCGGCTGTACCTCCATCTTTATCTGGAGGGTGCTTACGATGCTGCGGGAGATACCATGCGCACCGACTTGGCTCGGAGTGGTTTGCTGCCAAACAATCAACCTTTTAATACCACACCCTGGAATTACTCCGGCAGCGAGAGCGTAGCCAGTTTCCCTTCGAACACTGTGGATTGGGTGCTGGTGGAGCTGCGTTCCGGCACAGAATCCTCTACCCGGGTGGAACGCCGGGCAGCGCTGCTGCTGAACAATGGATTGGTGACCGATCTGGATGGCTCCAGTGCCGTGGAATTTAACACCGCCACATCGGGATATTATTACATTGTGGTGTACTCCTACAACCACCTCCCGGTGATGAGCGCCCAGCCTGTGTTTTTGGTGAGCGATCCGGCAACAGATTACGATTTCCGCACGGGGAGCGACCAGGCTTACTATACCTCCAACTTGGCGACAAAGGAGCTGGAATCCGGTGTGTGGGGGCTTATTGCCGGGGATGGCAATGGAGATGGCAGTATTAATACCACCGATCGCACCCAGGTATGGCTGCCCCGGAACGGCACGACATACGACTATTCCAGCGGTGCGGATTTTAATCTGGATGGTGCCATCGATGCCATTGATTACAACCGTTGTTTGCTTCCCAACCTGGGCACCAGCAGCCAGGTACCGGATTAAATCGCACTGGGGGGAAATGGCAATTCTATTGCAGGGGAAACAGGGGCGTCAATAATTTTGAATTTTGAATTTTGAATTAAAATTATGAATTGACAATAAATAGGATGAACCAGATTGAAAAGGGAAACCGCAAAGCTTGCTCTTCTCGCGGGCTTTGTGAGTGCACGGGCAGGGCTCCCGGAATTATTTACCCCCGAATAATACAAATGGTCATTTACCAACGAATTATTTACCCACGAATTAGAAAGATTGATATTGTCCCACGAATAACACGAATGGACACGAATAAAAATATTTGTTCAATGGAATTTTTAATTTGGTATTTTGGAGTTTGTGATTTGTAATTTGGAATTTTGTTTGTGATTTGGGATTTGTTTTTTAGGATTTGGAATTTGAATATAAGTTTTTTTTGAATTAACCGCAGCGTCCGCTACGAGCGCTACGTGAAAAGATAAAAGACAAAAGACAAAAGACAAAAACACTATTGAATAGGTTCTCTGCAAAGTGCTCACAAAACACTGCCGGCAGAGAAATCCCTTCACCACCGGCAGCAATGCTCTATGCCCTTATGCCCTATGCTTTATGTCCCTATGCTTTTTCTATTTCATCAACATCATCTTCCGGGTAAAATGATGACTCCCCGCCGTTAACCGGTAAATATACACTCCACTGGCAACCGGAACACCCCGCTCATCGCAGCCATCCCAAACCACCTGATGATGTCCCGCCGCATAGCTGCCATTTGCCAGCGTGCGGATCCGGCGACCGGAAACGTCGTACACCACCAATTTTACCACCGATTGTTCCGGTACATCAAACTCAATGGTGGTGGTGGGATTGAAGGGATTGGGGTAGTTGGGGTACAGAGCATAATTCTGCGGCAAATTGTTTAAATGGTCATTATTGATGGAATTATTTGTCAGGATTTCCTTCCCCGAAGAATGAATCACATACACATCTCCTACGGCCTCTCTAATTTTGAATAAAGCCAGCGGTTTAACCCGAACCCGTAAGTAAACCTGGCGGTTACCCGGAACAGTGAGATTTGAAGCCTGATATTGAGCATTGTGCCAGAGCATATGACTGCCCACATTTACCTGATAAGGAACGTGCAATACACTTCCGTTTTCGGCATCCACTACCTCCACCTGCAATTTCACCAATCCTTTTCCTGAATTTGAAAATCCTTTCTTCAACGACACACTCAAATCACGATAAAAACTCAGCTGGGCATTTTCCGGTAACCGAAATACTTCGGTGCGGAACAAATCCGACCAGCTTCCATGATGCAGGGCATACAACGAATCGCTGATCCCGTACCAGGATATCGGTTGCTGATTTACTTGTACATCTCCCAATTCCAGAGCTACCATATTTCCGCCAAGGCTCACCACACCACGACGGCGAACCTGATAGGAGAGGGCATTCTCTTTATTGTGGATATCGTGGTACAACCGCAACCGCATGGGGGCATCATCATCGCGTCTGTAAACAAAATGATTATCATAATAGGAAGAGAGATTTAATCCCAGAT
>JALXCH010000263.1 GCA_026991005.1 Calditrichia bacterium
GATCGCTCACATACTACGCTCGTTCGACTACATGACCAAACAGGCAATTATCATGATAAGCTCCTTTCAGCTTATGAGACTCGCCAGCCTTGCCCTGGCGCACCGAATCACACGAATGAGCACGAATAAAAAATATCGAATAATTAGGTTGGAAAAAGCACCTACAATATTATTTGAGATTTGAAATTTGAGAAATAGAGACCATCATAAAAATGGAGCCATGAAATGGAGACACTGATGGAACTGAGAATTTTGAATTGATGGATTCGTGCTGATTTGTGGTGTGAATATTTTGCTTCCGTTTAAATAAAATCACTTCTTATTGCAGGGCGAGAGGCCACGAAGTGGCCGAAAGATATTAGCCCATGGCCTTCAGCCATGGGAATGGGAATTTCCACCCACCATTTTGAGTCCTGTAAGGACGACAGAAATAATTAAGAATTTTGAATTAAGAATGTTGAATTATTTAGGATTGTGCACATGGAAATTTGCTCTTTTTGACAGGATTAAAGCGGAACATCCCTCGAAAAGAGCTCCCGGAACAGATTTGCCCTTAGAGCTATGTGATTGACTGTAATTGGCTGTGAATGGCTATAGGCGAAAGGGCCCAGAACACAAAGAGAATACAGACGAAATTAAAAATATAGAACAAACCGCAGCGTACGCCAAGAGCGCCACGAAAAAATGAAAATGTTGAATTTTGCGCTCGTTGCGATCCTGGCGGTTTTTTATTTTTCAACATCTGGAATTTCTCTTTTTTGTATCGCTCTTCTCCCGAGACGCTCCAAAATCCACCCCATTGCGCACCGTGCCGTAAAAAAGAATTAAGTAAAACTCACCAAACCTTTAGAACTCATTTTGCAAAAAAGGATAATTTAAATTATACCATTAATAGATGGACTCCTGCAAATCCTTATGCTTTTAGTAGGGCAAGGAATTACGTTATTTTCGGCATTCCTGGGCCTCTATCGGTAACAATTAGTGGGCCAACTCATCTACAGTCCAATGAAACCGGCACCTTCACTACCAATCCCTCCGGTGGCAGCGGTAATTACGTGGATTACCGCTGGTGGGAACGGAATGACGAAGGCGAACTTTTTTTTTAATTCCCATGGTGGCGGTACCATACTTGCGCCACCTCCAAACCAGTGGATTGAGATAACTTCAGCACGTGGTCATCAAACCATTCAAAGAGGACACCCCTGGGAATTTTCTTTAAAATATAAGGTTACCGATTCAGATGGAATGGAGGCCGGTTTTCACCGGGTAACCTGGAACGGTTTTAATGAGAATGGTACAAGAGTTTCTTCAGGAATTTATATTTATGAATTACGTGCGGGTGAATAGTGCCTGGTAGAAAAGATAATTCTAATAATATAGCAAGTTGCCCTGAAAGAATCTCTACCAGAGATGCACCGATTAGGAAGGGACTTTTTATTTCCCAGTGAAATCTAACATTTTTAAATTTGATTCTTTCAAGAACTCAATAAAAAACATAAAATATTCGAATATAAAAATATTTTTTTAAACTAAAATAAAAAAATAATTTAATATTTAAGAAAAATAATTTCTTGTTACCTATTTTTTTTCTTGACTCCCCCCCCAAATTTATTATTTTAACAATAAATCTATTAGCGGGAGGTTCGATTATATTCTTCTCCAATAAATTTCAATTCAAAATACACTAATTCGTATTGCTGCTTTTTAATAAAAACAGAATTAATTTTTACTTTTTCAATGAAAAGAATAAAAA